>JAIOZV010000030.1 GCA_021740425.1 Bacteroidales bacterium
CAAAGTTGCTATTTGTAACACCCAACTGCTGCAGATACTGCCTTCCTTCGGGTTCGATCAAGCGCATTTTGATTTTGTCGTGGTTAAGCGTTTGAAGCAGGGGCATGGAGGGTTTAAGCATGTTAATTGTGATTTTGCCTTTTTTGCTGATCATCAATTGAACATCACGGGAATTGTCGAAAAGATTGGCTTGCATGAAATCCTTGTCAAGCAGACCTTTTATAATTTGGAGAGCCTCCTGAAGATTGTGATTTTGGGTTTTGTCCTGTGTTAAATATCTATAAGTAAAACTTAGCAGCATTTCCCCGTGTAGCATGACAGGCCTGATGAATACATTTTTTAGCTCCGTAATTTTCGACTTTGTTTTTCCCAGGCTTATTTTTATCAGGAGTTCCTGATTGAAGCTTTCCTTTATGATTTCCTGAAAATGTCCGATGGTGTTTAAATCTGTCATATTCCTTTAATTTGCCGGCAAAACTACACATTATCAAATTAGATTATTTTTGTTGCTTAATGCCATAAAATGAAAGTAAGGACTGTTTATTTTCTCATAATTTTATTTTTTCTTTCACAGTTGCCTTTTTTAACTGCCGATCCAGACACCTTGGTTGATCTGCACACCATGGGAGCCTGGACGGATGAAGGGCTTTATGCATCGCAGGCAAGAAATTTTATTCATTATGGTGATTTTGGTATAAATGACAATACAACCTTTGTTCGGGGGCCAATCCAGGTGTTGCTGCAAGTTCCAGTGTTTTATTGCTTTGGAACCTCACTTGTTGCAGCAAGAATGCTAAGCCTTGTGTGGGTTTGCATCATGCTTTTGCTCTTGGGCAGTTATAAACCCTGGAGGATTTTCATGGTATTTTTATTGGTCTTTGCCTTCACCCATTTCAGGGTTTTTAATTTTTCGCATTACGCTATGGCTGAAATGATGGCAGTTTCAGCGCTGCTTGCCGGATTCATGTTTCTGTCAAAATTTAAGGAATCCAATAATTTGAAATATCTCTTTTTGTCCACCTTTATGGTTTTTATTTCGTGGGGATTAAAAATTCAGTATATCTATTTTATTGCACTTCCACCTGCAATAATCTTTTTGTTTGACATGCAAAAAAAGATAAATCGTGAAATTTCATTCAGGAAATGCTTTGTGGATTTAGCCTGGGTTACTTCTTTTTCCACCTTGTTTGTGATTGCATATCTGTTATTTTGGTACTTGCCCAACAAAGATTTTTATGACATGATTATGTTTGAACAAACCGAACAGCGTTATGATGTTTGGACACGAATCCATCTGACCATGGATTTCAATATCCATTATTTTATCCTTAATCCGGAAAATTATCCATTGATATTTGCCACAATTTTGGCATTATTAATATGGGCAGGGTCTTGGTCTTTTTCACATATAAAAATAAAAAACCAACTGATTGTAATTATTGGCTTTATCTGGCTTATTTCCGAGTTCCACAAATTGGGAATGACCTACCTGCCACAGCGCTATTTATTGGGGCTCTATGTAGCGGCAGGTTTTTTTGCCTCAGCGGTGTTGTTTCAGTTTTTCTATTTAAACAAATATTTAAAAACTATCCTGATTGTTTTTCTTTTGGGTACTGCACTTTTTAATGGATATTTTAACTTTGAAACTTATCAACACAGAACCTATGAATTGAAGGCAGCCAATGAGTATTTGAAAAAGTTTGACTGGGAGGGAAAAACAATTGCAGGCGTTTGGGCACCATCCATTACCTGGCAAACCAAAGCCAGAGTAATTCCAGTTTGGAGCGATTATGCTGATCCGGAAACATTTTTTGAAAATTACACTCCCTCGCTGATTGTGGCTGAAGCCAACGAAGGTTCCTCAGGAGAATTTTACAGACGCAATGGATTTAACCTTGCTGAAATGTCAGACTCAGTGCGATTTTTTAATTTTTGGCGTTATGATCTGAATATTTATTGGCTTAAAAATCATGGCGTGTCAGGATTGAAGCCTTAACTTTTTTACTTTTACAGAAATTAAATAAAAATACTTGATATGAAATTTGAAACTTTCTTTAAACTAACCTATGGCTTGTATATTTTGAGTTCGAAAGACGGTGATAAATTCAATGGCCATATTTCAAATACTGTTTTTCAGATTACCGCCGAGCCTCCCAGGATTACGGTTGCCACACACAGTAATAATTTAACCACCGAATTTATCCGAAAAAGTAAATTGTTTTCAGTTTCAGTTTTGCAAAAGGATGTTACACTGGATTTTATGGGTGTTTGGGGTTTCAAGAGTGGGAGAGAGGTGGATAAGTTTAAAAATGTGCAGTATAAAACAGGGCTTACAGGAGTTCCTATTGTTACCGAAAAATGCATTGCTTATTACGAATGTGAGGTTGAAGAAGAGATTGTAATTGGAACCCATGTAATGTTTATTGGCAGGGTGGTTGACATGGATATTTTGAACAATGAAAATGAACCACTTACTTATGCCCATTATCGCACCGTGATCAAGGGCGTTTCTCCTGCAAATTCGCCGACTTATATCAGTGATAAAAAGTTGAATACGCCGGATGAACAAAAAGTTAAACCGCTTGAAAAAGAAAAATCGGATTTGCCTGTCAAAGACATGAAAAAATACAGATGTACAGTATGCGGTCATATTTACGATCCTGTAGATGGTGATCCTTCGGCAGGGATACCTCCGGGAACCGCATTTGAGGACATTCCCGATAACTGGACCTGTCCGATATGCGGTGTTACCAAAGAAGATTTTATTCCTTATGATTAAAAAAAAGCCTCCGATACGGGAGGCTTTTCATTCAAGTCACATCATTAAATTACTAATTTGCCATGTCATCACCTTTTATAGTGACAAGCGTGATGGTAATTCCCATTTCATCATTGATGAAATTATCTTTCAGGTCATCAAAAAATGATTTTGATCCATATTGTACATTCCACTGCGCCCTGTCGATGAAAAACTGATTGGTTTTTGCCATCACTTTTTTCTCATCCATTTCAACCAATGCGTTGAATGTTATGCTTTTGGTAATGCCTTTCATGGTGAGGTTTCCGGTTATGGCATGTGTTGGCACAAGATCTCCTTTTTCAAGGCTTTTGTCGATTTCATTGCCATTGAGAGGCTTTGCATCAATCAAAACAAAGTTGGCAGTAGGAAAAGTTTCTGCTTCGAAGAAATCAGAAGATTTCAGATGTCCCAAAAGCTTTTTGTTTTTGTCGGGGTCAGTCAAATCCAACACAACTATCGATTGCATATCAATTGTAAATTCCCCGCCTACAAGCACGCCTTCTTTTGCCTCAAGTTTTCCCTTGCTGATATTAATTGTACCGTGATGAGTTCCGGTAGGTTTGTAGCCTTCCCATTCAATGGTGCTTTCATTTTTATCGGCATAGTAAACAGCATCGAAACTGCTGGATTTTACATTTAGGGCTTCTGATGCTTCTGTTTTAACACCGCCTGAAGAACAAGCAGCAGAAATGGCAACAATAATTGCAAATGATATAATCTTTATTTGAGCTTTCATAGTTATTAAAATTTTGTTTATTAATGAAACTTAAACATTAAACATATCGGCTTGTTTAGTTTGAAGCCTTAAAAATCCTTAAAGATAATTATTTCGGTTGTGCAAATTTTTTACCAGGATTATTGTTTTGTAAAAGGCAGGTTTTACTTAACAAAATACTTTCTTGGATAATAAGCACGTCTAAGGCAATCCTAAATTTGATCGCTGGAAAAATTTCGGAAAGCGATTGGTGATCTAAAAAATAATTTCAATAGAAATTAATTATAAGTTGCTTTGGAGTAAATTACTAATTTTACATTTAATTTATTTGTAAGATTTATGAACTATCGAGAAATCATCATCCATATCCGAAAAATTGTACGCGCATTAAATCTGGAATCCAAAAGAATTCAAAAGGAATTTGGTATCAGCATTCCTCAACTTTTGTGCATGCAGTACCTTGCTGAATGTAATGATTTTAGAGCTACACATAAGGATGTGGCTGAATTTTTAAAGTTGAATTCAAGTACAGTAACGGGAATAATCAGCAGGCTTGAAAAAAAGAATTTCGTAGCCCGTCTTCCCAAATCGGGAGATAAAAGAATAACCTTCGTTTCATTAACATCGATGGGTTTTAAGTTACTTGAAAAGTCGCCTGACCTGATGCACCAAACCTTAGCGAAAAAACTTCCTGAACTCCCCGAAAAAACACTTCTCGAGTTGGACAGTTCATTGAAGGTTTTGATTGATTGTTTGGATATTAACAATACTGATGCCTCTCCGCTTTTTATCATCGACGATCCAATCACATTATAGGTATCCTTTTGGTATAGGTCAGCCAACCAAAGCTTTAAGGCTTTTGGTAGCTATAATTCCTCCAAAAAATTCCCTTTTGTCAATTCCTCCAAAATTGTATTAATTTCCTGCGATAAGCAGCCTAATTCGAAAATTTCGGATACGGTTTGGTTTTTTTATTGTATTTTTGTTTCTATACAAACTAAAATTAAAATTTTACTATGATTGATGAAAAAGTCTTTAACCAGGTTGAACCAATAACTACACGAGAAAAATCACAATTAGTTGATTTTTTGTTTGATCATTTGGATGAATATGGCGACAAAAAAGAGCATATTCACATGGCGATCGACTATGCCATGAATACAAATCCTATGGCAGGAGGGTTTATTTTACAGTCCAGCGAAGATGATGAGATTACAGGGGCAGTAGTGATAAACAAAACAGGTATGAAAGGTTACATTCCCGAAAATATCCTTGTTTACATTGCTGTTCGTGCTGATCAACGAGGGCGTGGTCTTGGCAAAAAACTAATGGAAAGGACAATGCAACTTGCCAAAGGCGATATTGCACTTCATGTAGAGGAAAACAACCCTGCTAATTTTTTATACAAAAAAATGGGTTTTGTTAATCCATATCTTGAAATGCGATATTACAGCAACGGGGCCCCGGTAAAGAATAACAAAAGTCAGCCGGCGTGACAGCACATCCGATGAGATATCCATCCTACATCGAATTAAGTAAATCGGCGCTGGAGGGTAATATTCAATTTTTGAAAAAAATGTATGGAGAAACTGTCAGGATTTCTTCGGTTGTAAAAGCCAATGCATACGGGCACGGAATTTCTGAATTTGTACCCCTGGCTGAAGCCTGCGGGATAGATCATTTTTCGGTGTTTAGTATGGATGAAGCTCTGCATGTTAAAAAATTCCTGAAAAATCATGCAGATATAATGGTGATGGGCTGGACACACCCTGATGATCTGGAATGGGCTATTGAAAACGGTATTGAGCTTTACATTTACGAATATGAAATGTTGACCAGGGCTATTTTGTGTGCTGAAAAAACCGGGAAAAAAGCGATTATTCATCTGGAAATTGAAACCGGGATGAATCGCACAGGTCTCACCGGTGAAGAGCTGAAAGCAGTTCGGAAATTAATTCGTTTAAATTCGGAATTTGTTCATGTCAGGGGGCTGTGTACACACTTTGCAGGAGCCGAAAGTATTTCCAACTTTGTAAGAATTCAAAGTCAGATCAGGCATTTTAACCGAACCCGGAAATGGCTTTCTAAAAATGGTATCATGCCGGATTTGATTCATACGGCCTGTTCTGCAGCCTCGGTGGCCTATCCGCAAACGCGCTACGACATGGTAAGAGTGGGGATTTTACAGTATGGCTTTTGGCCAAGCCCCGAAACTTTTATCCAGTTTATGCATGGCAAGGGGGTGAAAGATGATCCCTTAAACCGGGTGATTAGCTGGAAAAGTAACATAATGAGCGTGAAAGATGTAAATGAAGGTGAATTCGTTAGTTACGGCAATACTTATCTGGCCAAAAGTGACATCAAAATTGCCGTAATTCCCACGGGATATTCACACGGATACAGCCGGTCGCTGAGTAACCAGGGAAGGGTTTTGATTCATGGCCAGCGCGTTGGAGTGGTTGGTTTGGTAAATATGAATATGCTCATTACCGATGTTACAGGTATCCATGGAGTGAAGATTGGTGATGAAGTAGTTTTTATTGGCAGGCAGAACGAAAATGAGATTACTGTTGGGTCATTTGTTGAATTTAGCGACCAGATGAATTATGAATTGCTGGCGAGGTTGCCACAAAATATTCCGCGTTTTGTGGTTGATTGATGAATTTTTTTAATCAGCCATTAATAAAATGGATTTTAAACCAAATACACAAGCTAACTGTTTAACCATCACCAAACACATAAAAAGTTATGGCATATATCGAATTAAACCAAAAGAAACTCAGGCATAACTTTCTTTATCTTGATAACCTTTTTAAGGTGCATAATATTGATTGGGGGATTGTAACCAAGCTTTTGTGTGGCAATAAAACGTTTTTGAAAGTAATTATAGATCTTAAAATTTCGGAGGCTCACGATTCGCGAATCAGCAATCTGAAAGCAATTAAGGCAATGGCTCCTGAGATTCAAACCGTTTATATCAAACCGGTACCCATGCGGTCGATCCCTTCGTTGGTGAAATATGCAGATGTAAGTTTCAATACCAGTTTTACCACCATGAAAGCCATTTCGGAAGAGGCAGTAAAACAGCAAAGGGTGCATAAAGTAATCATCATGATCGAAATGGGAGACCTGCGTGAAGGGGTAATGGGTGAAAACCTGATGAATTTTTATGCCAATATTTTTCGATTGCCAAATATTGAAGTTATTGGGATTGGAGCCAATTTGAATTGCCTGAACGGCGTGATGCCAACCCACGATAAACTCATCCAGCTTAGCCTTTACAAACAGTTGATCGAGCTGAAATTCAATAAAAAAATCAAATGGGTTTCAGGGGGTTCTTCTGTTACAATTCCTCTGATTTTTAAAAAAATGATTCCAAAGGGTGTAAACCACTTTAGAATTGGGGAAACTTTATTTCGGGGAATCGACCTTTTTGAAGAAAAAATAATCAAAGGCATGCATGGTGATGTGTTTAAACTTCATGCCGAAATCATCGAACTATTAAATAAGCCAAAGGTGCCGTACGGCGAAATAGGCACCAATGTGGCGGGAGATTCTCCCGAAATTGATGACAGCGATTATGGTAAAAGTTCTTTTAGAGCTATCATCGATTTGGGCTTGCTCGATATTGATACCGGACAATTGCTTCCGGATGATGAAGATGTGGAAATATCGGGAGCAAGTTCAGATATGATTGTTTTGGATATCCATGAGAACAAGCGGGGTTACAAAGTTGGAGACCTTATTACTTTCAAACTTTCCTACATGGGAATTCTTGCAATCATGAATTCAAACTACATCAATAAAGTTGTGGTTTAAAACAAATCATTACATCAATGGATCATCCTTTCCGGATCAAATAAATATTCCCAAAAATCAAAAACCTTTTAACTTGCTAAAGCGGAATTTCCTCAATGGGCGGTGCAGGTACTAAAGTTCAACAAATGCCAAATTGCGCCCACAGACCAACAAACTCAACTACTTTATCCCCGGCGATATTTGCATTATTTTTGACTCGCATAGAAAATTGCAGGGCAAGCCACTCTATTTTTTTTGAATTTGAAATAATCAGAGCAAAAAAAAACAGCCTCCCAATATTGGAGGCTGTTATACTAAAAGTCGTTCATTTTGATGACTTTGATCACATCAGATTTATTTCCTGAGAAAATTTGAATTAAATAAATACCAGGATCAATTTTTTGTGAAGATTCGTCTGTATTCCAGATCAGGTTGCGGTTGATGATTGATTCAGTGCTGAATTGTTTTACAAGGCGACCATTCAAATCTGTAACAATTACTTTGTTGATGTCCTCATTAAAATTTTTCAATTCAATAGTGAGCTGGTTCGTGAACGGGCTTGGGAAAGTATTGATTTTTATTTTATCAGGATCGTCAACGCTGCCTAACAAATCAGTATTCACGGCAAGTGTCATATAGTAATTCCCTGCATTACTGGTTATCTGCACGGAATCATATGCTAAATTGAAAAAGTTATCGAAAACGCCCGGCCAGATAGATACCCAAAATGTCATTTCATCACCGGGTTGCAATGTGTGAGGTAAAGTCTGTGAAAGTTGTTCGGTATTCCAGCCAAACCAGTCAAAGCCCTGCTCTTGAATCTCAGACACTTCAACATCGGCATTTGAGTTATTTACGATAGTCGCCATCTGAAAGATATCGCCCTCAGTAAGTACCCACATAGTATCAGGCTCAATGGTCAGATATCCCAGCTCTGTAACCTCAAAATGCACGGGAACTTCTGTTACAGGAAAATCAGGATCGTTTGAAGAAACCGTCAGCAGGCCTTCGTGCAGGCCGGGTTCCATTTCGGATGCATCGCAAACAATGCTAACTTCTGCGCAATCTCCGGGTGCTACGGTTCCGGTTGCCGCATTGGCTGCCAGCCATTCGATTTCGCTCAATACATAGGAAAAAGCAAGCTCAATGGCAGTAGCCTGGTGGCCACCATCGCCGTATGTATCTTCTATCCACATCCTCCAGGTTCCGTTCATATCCTCATCATTAAAAGCAATCATGTCAACTGAATAATTTCCTGATGGCGATCCTGTAAAAATAGCTGCAGATGTTCCTCCCGGCGACAGCAGATGAAAACTTCCTTCTTCGGGCCAGTTGTCGGAAGCCCAGTTAAAAGTTATCTGAACCCCTGCCAGGGTTCCTGTTTCGCTTACTTCAAATTCTGTCCAGCCAGCTTCGTCCCAGGTATTGTATTGGTAGGAGGATGCCGTTGGGCTGTCAGGAACATTTTGAACAACGTTGCCATAAACTGCCGTATTTGTTTCAATGCTGTAATTTAAGTCCAGTTGGCCGGTATTGCAGATGGTGAGTATTTCAGATGTGCTTTGCTCCATTTGTGCTGAGGCTGAAATTTCATCAGGAGTGATACTAATTTGTGCAAAGGCTTGTTCGCCAACAAAAAACTGGTGTGGATCGGGTTGCCCGATAAAAGGATGGTTCTGGTGGTTTCCGTTTTGGTCGGCGGCATACAAATAGTAATCAATCTGACTCCCTTGTCCGGCTCCCGGAATTAATCCTGTCCATAATTGTCCGGATGTATTGGTCATATTTAAAATTTCCCAGTTGCCTCCGTTAATCCGATAATAAATGAGCACAGAATCATTATGCAGCGCAGCTCCGCTAAAAGCCTTGATGGTGGCTTCGAGTTGGTAATTTTCCTGAACGGGTTGTTCGCCGAGCAAAGCCACATGGTTGATGTGAACCATATTCAGGTCGGCAATTCCTTTCGTGCGGCAGTGTAGGGCATCTGTGGATTCCCAGCTTCCTGTAAATCCAAAAATTTCGTATCCCGGCATGGCTTCTTCATAACTGGCCAGGGCTTCATCGTCCCATTGGCCATTCATAATGGGAACATACACCCTTTTATTCAAAATGAGCGAATTGGTGTAGGGTTCGTTGTTGGGGGTGTACACCCTGCTTACCTGAAATGGTGTACCGTAAGAGGATGTTTGTGCTGCATAGTAAGCTGCTGTTTCTTCAATTTCATCGTATTGAGGATGCGACTGAGGCACTGAACGGATTAATACTTTGTCGATGTCCAGGAATTTTCCCCAACAGTCGATGTGGTCGATATAGGTATTGTTTGGATCCTGCACCACGTGATAGGTTTCGATGCCTAAGTAGTTCTCAAATATCTGTGCAATTTCGTCGTGAGTATATGAAGGGTTTTCGTCCCAGATCAACTGAGATGAGGATGAAATTCCCATGCCATTGGTCATGTAATTTCCACCGGCGGTTTCGATGTCCATCTCGAAAAGGTTGAAGCCATATTCCTGAGCCACTACGGAGGGAATGGCATTATCGGCAGGGCGTGGGCGGTTGTAAGTAAAATCGATAATTCCCAATTCATCGTTTCCATCGAATACGAACCAGGGGCCGTAATCGCGTGTCCAGTATGAATTGGAAGGGGCAATAATAAATTCGCAATTGTCAAGATTTACACCCTGATTATTGTACTGATTTGTAACATAGGTTTGTTCGCTTGTGCTTGCCACAATTGTAGTAACAATGCACTCCTGCGACATTTCAGCAATCAGGTTGTAGGGCAGCCCGAATGGATATCTTATCAAAACAGATTGCATTTTGTCAAATTCGGCAAGGTTGGTAACTGGTCCGTCAGGCGGGTCTGTAACTGCTTTGTTTGCACCTATTAAATGCCTGAGTTTAGCTTCTTCAGGTGTCATCCAGTGTTTTAAGGTAGTTGGTTTGTCCTTTTCCGGTTGTCCCTGAGCCAAAGCCGGATTACTGAAAATCAGCGTCAGTAAGATGAGCGAAATGAGTGTTTGAGTAAAAAAATTTTTCATGGTTAATATGAATTAATAAATAAATGAAATAAGAAAAATGATGGGTGGCAAAAATAGTTAATTTGTGTTAAGGTCAAGGCAGTCTGGTTAAATGATCGGATTTATTTGATGTTGGAAGTACCTTCGAACGTTTCCAGGTCGAGTATTCGCTTTAGTCCCTTCGATCACTTCATTCGCTTAGTTCTCTAAAGTCTCTCCATTCCCCTCGTTCGCTAAGTTTTACAAAGTCTCAGTATCTCCTACTTCATCCCTCTTTCTTTTTTAATGGCATCATAAGCAGCATTCAGGGTTTGGAATTTTTTCTTTGCCGATTCCTGGATTTCAGGCCCAAGATGGTTTACTTTATCAGGATGATATTTTATGGCCATTTTGCGATAGGCTTTTTTTACTTCATCATCGGAGGCATCGGGAGTAATTTCAAGGATTGTATAGTTATGGAAATTGTCTTTGACAAACATGGCTTTGATGGAATTAAACTCGGTCATACGGATACCCAAAAACCTCGAAATGGTTTCGATTACATCCACTTCTTTTTCATGAGTATGGCCGTCGGCCATAGAAATCCCAAACAAAAAATGAAGCAATTGCAGTTTGGATGGCTGATCCATAAAATGTCCTATTTGTCTGGTAACTTCGTTAAGGCTGAATTCTTTTTTGAGCACTTCGCGGAGCATGATAAGGCTTTGCTGTGTAACCTGCTCGTTGAATTGTCCGCGTAGAAACTGTTTCACATAATCCAGTTCCGATTTTAAAACTTTGCCGTCAGCTTTCATCACTGCCGAAGCCAGGATCATGAGGCTTACTGTGAAATCACCGGTTTGTGTTGTGGTTTGCGACTGTTTGTATGTTTCCCTTCCTGCATAGCTGCTGCCACCGTATGTTGATGAACCTGCATAGCTGTCGCGGCCACCAAATCCGTCAGTGTCTTCGCGGTCGCCTATGGGTGGATTCCATGCGTATTGTCCGGAATTTACTCCATCGAACATTGATCCGAACATAAAACCGATAATTCCTCCAATGGGTCCGCCAAGTACCCATCCAAGTCCACCACCTATCCATTTTCCGTATTTTGCCATTTGAATGATGTTATTGAGTTATTTGTTATTGGGTTAATAGTTATTGTGCCTGTCCGCACTCAGGCGGATTGTTGGTTCATCGTTGCTTGATCTATGATTTTCATTGAACCGAGATCATTTAAAGGTAATGTCAGGAGTTCCTGGTACTACTCTATTTTCAATCATTTTCCGGCATGTTCAATTATTTTGCCAAAAGTTAATTTTGACATGGATAATTTCAAAACCGTTTCTTCATTCAATGCTGTAAAACAATATCAATAAATCTCAGGATATTCTTAAAATGGTAATTTATCTTTCAAGCTGTGCCTGATATTCCGACACATTGCCAAGTGCATCTGCCACTTCCAGATAAAAATCATTGATTCCAGCCTGCATGTGTTCATCGATCCAATATACCAGCAGATTGTTTTTTGGATCCCACTCCATCAGCAGCCAATTTCCGTTGAGTTTTGCTTTATAACTTGCAATGCCTGACAGTTTATCAGTTATAGCCATCCTGATGGATTGCAGGTCGGTGATATTTTTGCCCGGACTGATGTTTAGTGGTTTGATTTCGGGAGCAATGGTATCAATTGTGACAGAATAATTTCCGAAATTTCTGATTTTTGCCTGTAAATATTCACCGAACCACTCGCCGCCGACAGGGGTCAAAGTTTTGTTTACCTCAACTATCAGAGCTTTACTTTTAAATATTTCGGGCAGGCTGTCAGGTAAAATCGATAAAGTGCAATTGGTATGAATGGCTGTGCCTGGATTGTGGACTTTGTGCAATGGAGCGTAAAAGCCTTTCTCTGCATCAGCTTTTCTCGAATAACTGAAATTGATGGTGTCGTAAAGTGCACCTTTTGGTACGAATAGTTTGAAGTCGGATGTTTCAAAAACATTGTCTTGATCCCATCTAAAAATTTGTTTTTCTTCAGTATCTGATTTGTTTGCTAAAACATTTCTAAATTGAGGTGGTACTGCCTGAATTGTGAAAGTGAGTATAGATTCGTTTCCCGAAGCATCCTTAACAACATATTTTAAAGTGTGAAAATCTCCATCCAAAAAGCTGAAAATACCGTTCCCTTCAACATGGTCATAAATCGAAAGCCGGTTGTTGGGCTGAATATAGGTTTTCTGATACCGGGTTTGCTGATTAATAAATCCGCTGTAATCGATAAGACTGTTGACAAACCTTGATTCTGAAAAATTAAATTCATCCATAGCCTGACTAAAAACCAAATTACTGTCGATGTAAAAAGCGATGGAGAAAACACCATTTTTATTGTCTGAATCATTGAGCTGGTCGTAGGTATTTAGTCCAAAATAAAACTCCCCTGAAAGGCTTAAAGTGTCTCCTGATTTAATTCTGTATTCAGGCCCCCAGCCTGCTAATGGAGGGGATGAAATTTCATTTTTTCCATTAATAAGGCTGTATTCATTGGCCGGAAATATTTTTAATCCGATAACTTTTGGCCGGATAAAATCCTTTACATGGAAATCGAAAAGCAGCGGGTTAACCGGTATTTGGCCGGCAGTTTTCCTGATTTCAAAATGCAGGTGCGGCCCCATTGAACTCCCGGAATTTCCTGAATAAGCAATGATCTCACCTTTTTTAACAACAAACTGATCTTTTTCGGGGAAAAGATTTACGTCAAAGGATTCCAGGCGGTATTGCTCAGCTTTTACCCATGCGGCCATCTTCTTTGAAAATGCATTACAATGTGCATAAACAGAAGTGTAGCCATTGGGATGCTCGATGTAAACGGCCTTGCCGAAACCGCCAGGAGTAACTGCAATGCGTGAAACAAAGCCATCAGCCACCGCCCGAAGTGGTTTTCCGATACCTCCGAAAGTTTTAATATCGATGCCCGAGTGAAAATGATTGGTGCGCAACTCACCAAAAGTTCCTGACAAGGCCATTTTGAAATCAACCGGAGAAGAAAAATAATTTGCAGGCAGATTATTTTCCTGCGAAAGCACCAGCGCCGGAAGGCAGCATAAAATGTAAAGGGCAATTGTGATTTTTGCAAGCATGGTTTAGCCCAGGATTTTTTTCAATTCTAACAGGTGATGAATTACAACATCGGCATCGGGAAAGTCAACATTCTGCTTTTTTTCATCAAACAGAATGGTCTGCATTCCCGCCTTTTTGGCTCCTGTTATATCTTTTGTGTATAAATTTCCAATCATCACGCACTTCCCTGGTTCCACACCTAATTTATCGCTGATGGACTTAAAAAACATTGGATCGGGCTTTTGATATCCAAGCCCGGCCGATGAAAAAAAATGATGAAAGTAAATGTCGGCATCAACTCTTTTTAGCGCTGCAATCATTTCTTCGGTGCCTGAGTGATTGGCGCTGGTTGCAATGATGCATGTATATTTTTGGGACAGCACTTTAAGCACTTCCTGAGCCCCCGGGATGTAAGCCACCTCATCCCAACCTGACATGGAGCCTGGTTTATCGAAATCGCGCATAATAGTATCGCCCCAATCAAAAATAAGTGTTGTCGGCTCCTGTTTTATCATCATAAAAATGCCTGTAAAATAGCCTGTTCAAAATGATGGCTGTCGGTTGCTTAAAAAGAATTGATAATGGTAACAAATTCATCGGCTTTGAGTGAGGCACCACCCACCAGTCCTCCATCCACATCGGGCTGCGAAAAGAGTTCTTTTGCATTTTTCGCGTTTACAGAGCCTCCGTACAAAATTGAAATCTCTTCTGCTATTTCTGAGCCATATTTCTCTGTAAGCAAGTTTCTGATTACCGCGTGCATTTCCTGTGCCTGCTCCGGTGATGCTGTAACTCCGGTTCCTATTGCCCAAACTGGTTCGTATGCAATGACCACTTTTTTAATTTGATCGGAATCCAGGTGAAATATTGCGTTGCTAATTTGATTTTTAATCAGGTTAAAATGATTTCCTGCTTCTCTCACTTGAAGTTGTTCGCCACAGCAAAATACAGGTAATAATTCACGCTTTAGGGTCAGGTTTACTTTTTCGGCGAGCAACTGATCACTTTCGTTAAAGTACTCACGGCGCTCGGAATGCCCGATGATCACATATTCTGCACCTGTCGATTTGATTTGATCCACACTGGTTTCGCCGGTATAAGCGCCTTTTTCCTTGTTTGAGCAATTTTGGGCAGCAATATGTACTTGTGGATTACTCTTTACCAGTTCGGCGGCCAGGGGAAGTGTAATGAAAGGTGTTCCAAAAATTATTTCCAGTTCACCGGCTTTTTGCCCGGGAGGTGTTTGCTCCAGGCCGTTTAAAATATCTGTTATCAGTTGCTTGCCTTCCTGAAGCGTGGTATTCATTTTCCAGTTTCCTGCTGCTATCTTTTTACGCATAATTTATTGAGTTTTTAATTTTAAAATTCCTGCAAAAATAATGATGTTAAAGTGATTTGCAATCCGAGTTTCTGCAATGCCTGCATATTAATGTTAATTTAAACTAATGCGCTGCAATTTAAGTGGAATATACTAATTGATCCAGTCAGAAAAGCAGGCAGTTTACAATTCCGATGGCAATAATACCCTGGTTTCGGTAAAGAAATTTGTGACCAGTTCAACTGGTATGGGCTCAAAATAGAAATTTACAGCTTCGATGTTTTCATGGTTTACATTCCAGATGTCTTTTCCGGGGCGTTGAATATTATAGAGGTCTTCCGGTTTAGTGTTTGTATCCATGATTTTTCTGCTATCCGCAAGCACGTACAAGGGAATTTTCTTTTCGCGGCACAATAGTGCCAATGAATACGTGCCGATTTTATTCACAAAATAGTTTTTGTGAATCTGGTCGGCGCCTGTAAACATCATATCTACCTTGTCCATCATAAATGCTGCGGCAGTATCTACAATAAACTTTACATCAAAACCAAGATTTGCAAGCTTCATAGCCTGATATTGCCCCTCATTTTCAGGCCTTGATTCCGTTTGTACAATCGAAATTCTGATATTCCGGGCACTTAGGGTGCTAAAAAAACTGGTAATTACGCTGCTGTTGCTGTGCAACAAAATGGTTTTGTTTTGCAAATCAAAGAAATTTGAAGTTATAGCAGCTACCTCGGCGTTTGCATTTTTCCACCTTTTGTCGTATTGTTTTACGACATCGAAGAGCAAATCATTTGACTTCTGACCTTTGGTGATTTCATCAATATTTATTTTCAAATATTTCATAAAATGACTGACCACGCCAAAGTGGCCAAGCCCGCCCTGTATCAGCGGGAGCCTGTCGTGAATGGTTGATAAACTGATTTCTGCGTTGTTTTCCCTGATCAGGTAAGATGAAATTCCACGAATAAGCTGCTGTAAGATGGCTATTGATCCTGATTGTTTGTCGTTGACAATCTGAATAAGTGCCTGGTCAAAGTCTGTCATAATATTTTTCTTGGGTGTTGTCGGATAAAAAGTGGAAGTATCTGATAAAATTGTTTTGAGGCAAAAAAAAACCTCCGGGAATAACTAATCCGGAGGTTTTGTATTTTATAGCCGGATGGCTTAGCTGTTCATCGAAATCAAAAATTCTTCATTGGTTTGGGTAAATCTTAGTTTATCCTTTAGGAATTCCATGGCTTCCACCGGATTCATATCAGCAAGGTGATTTCTTAAAATCCAGATGCGTTGCAGCATTTCCTTGTCAAGTAGCAGGTCATCGCGGCGTGTGCTTGATGCCACAATATCGATGGCAGGATAAATCCTTTTATTGGAGAGTTTACGATCGAGCTGAAGTTCCATGTTTCCGGTGCCTTTAAATTCTTCAAAGATTACCTCATCCATTTTTGAACCTGTTTCGGTAAGTGCTGTCGAAATAATGGTGAGTGATCCACCATGTTCAATCTGGCGGGCAGCGCCAAAAAAGCGTTTTGGTTTATGGAGGGCGTTGGCTTCAACACCTCCTGAAAGTACTTTTCCTGATGCCGGCGAAACGGTATTGTAGGCTCTGGCCAAACGGGTGATGGAATCAAGAAGAATTACAACATCGTGGCCACATTCGGTGAGGCGTTTTGCTTTTTCGAGAACGATATTCGCAATTTTTACATGGCGCTCGGCGGGTTCATCAAAGGTTGATGAGATAACCTCGGCCTTAACGCTTCTTGCCATGTCGGTAACCTCCTCAGGACGTTCGTCGATGAGCAAAATCATCATGTAAACTTCGGGATGATTGTAGGCGATAGCATTTGCAATTTCCTTGAGTAAAACGGTTTTACCTGTTTTGGGTTGAGCCACAATTAGTCCGCGCTGGCCTTTGCCAATTGGAGTAAACATGTCGATGACACGTGTGGAAACAGTTTCGCCGGGATGTCCTGTCAGGTTAAATTTCTTTTCTGGAAACAGGGGGGTGAGAAAGTCGAATGGTATTCTGTCGCGGGCTTCTTCGGGGTCACGGCCATTGATTTCCGAAACTTTGATCAGGGGGAAATATTTTTCTCCTTCTTTCGGTGGGCGTATATTCCCACGAATGGTATCGCCTGTTTTGAGACCGAACAATTTTATCTGAGATTGTGAAACATAAATATCATCGGGTGAGTTCAGGTAATTATAATCAGATGACCTTAAAAATCCATACCCGTCCTGAATAATTTCCAGTACGCCTTCGCTCGACACCGAACCATCAAAATCAAAAGCAGTGGTGGGTTTTGGCCTTGACGGGGGCATTTTGGTGCTGTTATCATTTTGATCTTTGAAATCTTTGCGGTCTTTCGGGTAAGCCTTGTTTTCCTCGGGCGGTGCTGTATTTTTTTCGACTGGCTCTGATTTGTGGAAATCTTTAGAGGCTGCTGGTTTTGAGATGGGTTCTTTTTCTACCGGTTCACGCTTTTCAACAATCGCTTCTTCCTTTGGTTCAATGATGCTCGAAGCCACTTTTTCTTTAATGGGTTCAGGGCTGATTCTTCTGCGTTTGCCTCTTGAGAAAGACAATTTTCCATTGGAAATTTGTGGTTTTGCCACTGGTTTTGCTTCTTCGGGCGTTTCAGTTTTTGTTTCAGGATTCAAAGCCTGATGATCCAATATTTTATAGATCAAATCCTGCTTTTTTAGATTGTTGATCTTTGGAATGTCAAGCGATTTGGCAATTTCTTTCAGATCCGGTAACAGTTTCCCGTTCAGTTCAATAATATCGTACATTGATTTTTATTTTTGTAAGTTGAATTTATACCTTTCTAAAGAAACGGTATCATTTTATGAAGTTTTGTTGATTTTTTAATGAATTGTTCAGATAGAACAATTTAACTTATGTCATGTTTTTAATGACACCTTTACTTGCTTTGATGAATAATTTTGATATAATGTTAAAATTGAAATTTAATTAAAGGAAATCTTTGATACTAAGTGAATCAGACAGTTGAATACTATCAAATGAGGCTGCAAATATAAAGAAATCCTGATAACATTGATTTTTTAATAAAAAAAAACATTTTTGCCTTTTTTTTAAATTGCCCGACATCACACGCACTTACAAGCCCAAAAGCTTTTATATTTGCACGATTTTTTCAATTAAATATTTTAAAACGCTATGCTTCAACGAATTCAAACAGTTTTTATGTTTCTGGCAACCATCGCCGGTGTTTTGATTTTTTTCTTTCCGGTAGCCACTTACATTTCCAATACTGATTATTTATCCTTTTTTATTCACACCATCGAAAGTCTTGCTCCCCAGCCTTTTGAAGAAATGGCATCCAATTCAATTCATTTTGGACGGTGGTTTACAATTCCGCTTGCTGCGGGTCAGTTACTCATTATCATTATTTTGTTTTACACTATTTTTCAGTATAAAAAAAGGGTATTACAAATCAGGTTGAACACACTGAATATTTTTTTGAATGTGTTACTTGTCGGGGGTATTTTTTATTATGCAACCCTGCTTGAGGGAAAAACCGGAGCCAGCTCACAATACGGTGTTGCGACTATTTTTCCATTGATCGTAATCGTTTTGCTTTTTATTGCCAATTATAATATTCGCAAAGACGAGCGTTTGATCAGGTCATCAAACCGATTGAGGTAATTTATCTTTTGCGGTCTTTTTCAAAAATTTCCAGATTTTTTATTTCTCCATTTTCCAAATCAAACCTTACCAGGGTAATCTTTTGATGCAGGCCTGAATTGCCTGCTGCACCCGGATTGATGTGAAGTAGCTTGTACTTCTTGTCGTACATCACTTTTAGGATATGAGAATGTCCGGAGATGAAAAGTTTTGGCCGCCCGCTGATTATCAAATCGCGGGCTTTAGGCTGATACTTTCCGGGATAGCCGCCAATGTGGATCATGGTCATTTTCACACCTTCTACTATTTCGGTATGTATTTCGTTGGTTCTATGCCTCACGTCGTTGCCATCGATATTGCCAAACACAGCCTTTACCGTAAATGCTGATTCGAGTTGATCCAGAACTTCGATGTTGCCTATGTCGCCTGCATGCCAGATTTGATGGCAGGATTCAAAAAAGGTAAAAATTTTTTCGGGCAGGCTGCCATGAGTGTCGGAGAGTAAGCCAATTTTTTGCATTTTCAGGTAACTTAAATCTGATTGTTGTTGTTGGCAGGCACATATTTCATGTTGTCAGAATCTTCGAGATTGAAGGTTATGCTTAGTTTCATTGATGTTCTAACTGCAAAACCGTCTTTTATGCCGGGCGACCATTTTAAAAGTTTTGCAAGTCGTATCGCTTCCTCGTTGCAACCGGCTCCAACATTTTTTTCGATGATAAGATTTGAAATGTTCCCTGAGGGCTCAATAACAAAAAACATCTCCACGATTCCTGCTACACCACGTTTTTTGGCTTCTTCAGGATATTTCATGTTTTGTATGATAAAATCCACAAACTTCATATCTGCATTTTCATACACGGGTTTGGGAGCAAAATCGAGGTCTTTGGTGTTGTAAATTACATAGCTGTCATCCACCGGAGTGTGCAGATAATTCATTTTATCGTAGCCGCGGGTTTTGGTATTTTTCATGTATTTTTTTAATTTAAAGTCAATTTCTATCTGGCATTGATCAGCCACAGTTGTCCCTTTACTCCTGGCAGGTGTCCAAAGCAGATAGTCGAAAAGCCGGAGCGCTTCCCTGTCGAGGTTTTCACCGGCCGATGTGCTTAGCTTTTTGTTTTCCACAGTTCCATCGTCGCCCACTGTAAATTCGATAATCACTTTTCCCTCCTCCTTTTTCTCGCGTGAAATGTCGGGGTAAACCATTTCATTTTTTATCAAATCTTTAAATTCCTGTTTTCCACCATAATTCTCAGCGGGTGTATAATACACTGATTGGGCCTGGATGAATGAAATCGCAAGCTGGATCAGGATGATGAATAAGAATTTTTGTGTTGTCATGGTAAAGCGAGTTGTGATGAATAGAATAACGATTGGTAAAGCTACAAATTTTCAGTGGATAATTCCTGATAAACAATTTTGACTCTGCAATCTGCCTGTAAAAGCAGAAATGCATATTTTTACGAAGTTAAAACACATAGCCATGGAATACTTCCCGATGATCGTTGCACTAATAGCAGGCAGTTTGATTGGATTTTTACTTGCCAGCTTGCTGAACCGGTGTAGTAAAAAGGATGAGAAACTCATCAGCGAGCTGAGGAAGAACATCGAATCCCTGACCATTGAAAACCGTGTTCAAAATAAAACCCTTGAAAATAAAGAGCTTGAAAAAGATGATTTAACAAAAGCGCTTGACGAAGGCAGGCAAAAAATAATTGCATTAAACATTCAGCTTTCTGCCAGCCAGAGCGATCTCAAAAATCTTAGCGAAAAACTGAAGGATCAGAAAAGGGAACTTGAAGAAATCAGGGAAAAGTTTGTGTTTGAATTCAAAAGCCTGGCCGGCGAAATCATCCAAAAAGAAAGCAAAATTTTTACCGAACAAAACAAATTCAACATCGAATCGCTGCTAAAACCTCTGGGTGAAAAAATTAAAGAATTTGAAAAAAAAGTTGAGGATGCCTACGACAAAGAAGCACAGCAACGCTTTTCGCTGAAAGAAGAAGTGAAAAGACTTTCAGAGTTGAACAGGCAAATAAGCAGCGATGCCCAAAACCTCACCGATGCTTTGAAAGGGCAATCTAAAACACAGGGCAACTGGGGCGAACTTATCCTGGAGAGCATCCTTGAAAAATCTGGTCTGCAAAAAGACAGGGAGTTTGTTGTACAAAAATCATTTATCACAGACAATGGCCGTCGCCTGCAACCCGATGTGGTGCTTACTTTGCCTGCCAATAAAAATGTAGTAATCGACTCAAAAGTTTCACTTACAGCCTACGAAAATTTTGTATCCGCTGTTGAGGAGGATCAAAAAAATGCAGCCTTAAAAAGCCATTTGATTTCATTAAAAAAGCACATCGACGAACTGGCTGCAAAAGACTATCAGCATCTCTACGCTCTGAACAGCCTCGATTTTGTAATCATGTTTATGCCCGTGGAACCTGCTTTTCTTGAAGCTGTAAAGCATAATCACGAATTGTGGACCTATGCTTATGAAAAAGGTGTTTTGTTGGTGAGCCCAACCAATTTGTTTGCTACCCTAAAAATGGTTGCAAGCCTGTGGCAGCAGGAATACCAAAACCGAAATGTGATGGACATCGCCGACCAGAGTGGAAAACTTTATGATAAATTTGTTGGGTTTGTGGTTGATTTACAAGCCATAGGGGATAAACTAACGGCCGCACAAGGCAGTTACGACAACGCTTTAAGCAAGCTCTCGGCCGGCAAAGGAAACCTGATTTCGCGAGCTGAAAAAATTAAACAACTTGGGGCAAAAACAAAAAAGGAAATCCCACGAAACCTGCTGGAATCTGATGAAAATGATGATTAAATGTTTTTTTTACCAAAATAAAATATGGTGATGGGAATAAAATTCTTAAACAAAGATAGTCTTTACCTCAGCAACAGGCTTTTACTGCTTTTGCTGATAGCCTTTGTTTTTTCATGCAAAACAACCAAAGAAGTTACTTATACCAACCTGGCTTCCAATTACAAGTCAGGCGATATACTCCGCCTTGAGGGCTGCCGTGTTTTTAATGAAACCGACAGCATTTCCCGTGTGTTTATACAATACCACAGCTCCGGTTTAAAATACCAGATTCCGCCGGGTGAGCTGTATTTCAGGGCTGATTATTCCGTTTCTTTTAAATTATTTTCTTCGGGCCACAGCAATAAAATTCTTTCTCAGCAAACTTTTTTCCTGTCCGATTCGCTCCACCATAAAAATCCTCAATCTTTAAGGTTTGATTTTCCGGTTGCGGCAAAGTTTCCGGGCGATTATTATCTGGAGGTAAAACTTTATGACATCAATGCTGATCAGGAGGTGATGTACCCCATTAATGTTGAGAAATCGACAAAGAGCAGTGCACAATATTTTTTACCCATTGATGAAAATGATGAAATTATTTTGGAGGATTGGCTAAGCTGGAAAACAAAATTCAGGCTACAGTGCAGCGACCTTAGTATCCGGAAACTTTTTGTGTACTATTACAACCGTGATTTTCCGGTTGCTGCGCCACCTTTTTCTCAGGCCAGGCCGCAAGTTTACAGCGATGACCCTGACGAAGAATTTACAGTTGAAATCAAAAATGGTTTGAGTGAAAACATGCAGTTTGCAAAAGAGGGTTTCTATTTTTTTACAACAGGACATAATGAAAAATCAGGTTTTACGATTTTTCGGTTTCAGGATTATTTCCCAAAGGTAAAACGACCGGAACAACTGGTAGAACCGTTGCGGTATCTTTGTTCCAACAAAGAGTTTGAGCAATTAAAGAATGCTCAGGATGAAAAATTGGCCGTGGATAATTTTTGGCTTGAAAACGCTGGAAATGAAGAAAGGGCAACAGCTCTTATTCAGCGGTATTATGGCAGGGTGGAGCAGGCCAACCTTTTGTTTTCTTCACACAAAGAAGGCTGGAAAACTGATCGGGGGATGATTTACATCATTTTTGGCGAACCAAAAACCGTTTATTTTGGAACCGATGTTGAAACCTGGATTTACGGTGAGCAAGGTAACAGGGTTTATCTCACCTTCGATTTTATCCGTGTCATAAATCGGTTTTCAGCCAACGATTTTGAACTGCAACGTCTTCCTGAATTTAAGGAACAATGGTACAATGCAGTTTTATTTTGGCGACAGTAGGGTAGGAGGTTGAGGATGTTATTGGGTTATTTGTTATCGGGTTTCTCAAACTCCGGGCACACCGGATTATTAACATTCAGAGTTTATCAGCAAGCCCTGCATAGTGTCACAATATGAACCTGTAGCTTAGTGGTGAGATTTAAGATGTTGCCACTGAAAACCGGAGAACACAAAGGGTCATTAAGGGGTATTTATCACGCGATTTAGAAATAATAAGTAAAGGGGCTCTGAACCAGATATCCATCAATTCAATGTTGAAAACAAAAAAAACACGGAATATCATCAAGGTATTCCGTGTTTCTGTTTGATGTCATAAAATTATCTTTTTCTAATGCTGGATGCCCCGCTGGTGCGCTGGTCGATATTTGGACTGCCCATGTACTTAACTGAAGCGGCGCCACTTGCGTCTATCTCCAGCGATCCGGTAGCATGAACCTTTGCATCGGCGGCTCCGCTTATATCCAATTCCATATCTTCGCAAATCAGTTCGTATGCTTTGAGCCCGGAGGCACCTGAAATTTCTAAATCACAGATACTTGCTGCACCAGTAAATTCAATTTCACTGGCTCCGGAAAAGTTGCACAACATTTTATCAGCAGTTAATTCCATTGTAATTTCGGAAGCCCCGCTTGCATCAAATTTTAGGTTTGAAAATTTAAGCTGACCCTCACTTTTAAGATTGCAGGCACCTGAAATATTTAACTTCTCAAGGTCTTTAAAACTGATGTAAATATTCAATGCCTTGTAGTCGTGGATGTTTTCCCTGGTAGAAATTACCAGTGTGTTTCCTTTCACCCTTGTTTCGATAATTTGCATAAGATTTTCATCGGCTTCAATTGACAGTGATTCAGTGTTGCTTTGTGCTAAAATTACATTAAAGGCTCCACCTACCTTGATCGCATTAAAGGAGGATATGTCACGTGTTTCTTTAACAACATTCCCGTTTCCGTCCATTCCGCTCATATACATGCATCCTGATGATGACAATGTAACAAGCAGCAGTAAAATACTTACAGTTACTGAGGTTGATTTCATAATATGAAGTTTAAGTGTGAATAAATTGAATTTTTATCTGTGATAAACATCACCTGAGCCTGTGGCAGAAACATCCACCGAAATGGGGGTGCCTTTGTAGGTTAGATCACCTGAGCCCCTGAGTTTTGCTTTCAGGTTTCCTGAAACTGAAACCACGATGTCGCCGGAACCATTGCTGGTAACCGTTGCATCCTGGGCATCCAGATTATACAAATTGATGTCGCCTGAGGCGGATTGTTCCAAATCAACTTTTGTGGCAGAGCCGCTTAGTTCAACATCCCCTGATCCGAAAACCGTAATTTCGCAGACGTTCAAACGCATGTCTTTTCCATCAAAACCCCCCGAACCTGAAATCTTAAGTTCAAAATCGCCGTTTACTCCCGACAAGCTTACGTCGCCGGAGCCATTGATCGAAGTGCGAACATTTTTCATGTCAAGGTCAAGTTCCACATTACCCGAACCATTTATCCCGATTTCGAGATCGATTCCCTGTATTGTATTTTCGCTTTCAACATCACCAGAGCCATTGATTTGTATGGTATTGAGATTTTCCACTGTAATAAACACATCGAGCTGTTTTACGTTTGAAATGCTACCATTGATGTCAACTTTGAGAATATCGCCGGTGACTTCGGTTTCGATCATTTCCAATAAATTCTCATCGGCTTTTACAATAACTTGATTTTGGGAGCCCTGTTTGATATAAACGTCAGCAGAGCAGTTTACCTTGATCCCTGAAAAATTGCCGGGGTCTCTTTCCTGAGTTACAACTTTTCCGTTGCCTTTTACCCCACGACCCCATTGCGCATTGGCCTGGTCGGAAATGAGCAGCAGCACAACAATTGCCGACATGCCCAACAGTAATGATTTTGAAATTTTCATGTGTATTAAATTTTTGAGTTTATAATTATGTATTGATTACATGTTAATATCCACATTGCCAAATGAGCTTTCGATAGTCAGGCTGGCTTTGGCAGAACCTTCGCCCATTACTCCCTTGTAGTATTTTTTGGATGTTTCAACAATTCGTTTCGAGAACTGGGCTTTGTTTTGCGGATAGTTCAGGTTGCAAAATTCCATGGTGGCCTCTAAAGTAAAGGCTGCATTTTCGTTGAAATCAAGTGTAACCGAGCCAAAGCTGTTTTGGATGTTAATATCCGAAAATGAATTTGAAATTGATTTTAACCTCAGGCTGCCATATTCCGTGTCGGCTTGTATCGATTCATGAAGTTTGCCAATTTTAAAGTCCGAAAATGTTGATTGGAGTTCAATCACGCTTACCTCACCAAGATCAATATTTCCCCCTTCATTTTCGATATCCAGTTTTTGAACTTTACCAATGGAAATATTGGAATAGCTTGACTCAATGGTTAATTCGTCGGATTCATCAATGCTTACGGTTGAATAGGACGAGTCGAGGTCCCCACCATTCAGGTAATTAATTCGGGCTTCACCAAAACCAATTTCAATATCGTTTACTTCGCCTTTCAGTGCTTTAATATCGATAGATCCATACTCGATGTCGATGTTCGATTCGCCGTTAACGACTTCTATGTAGGCATTTCCGAATTTGTGATCCAGTTCCAATCGGATATTTTCGGGCATCATGATTTCGATATCTATGGAAACCTGATCCTTTTTCCCATTGAAAATTTTTTCGTTGAAATCACTTTCAATGCTTACACCGTCAAAATCACCATCAAGGTTGATGCTAATTCTGTCGATCAGGTTGTTGGCTTTTTCGGTGCTGGAAGCTTCAACGTTTGCTGTAATTTTTACAGAAATTGCGCTTTCGGCCCAATTGGTGCATTTTATTTTTCCAAACTTGTGGATAATCTCGAGTTTGGCATTCTCTGTAACTTCATATTTTTTTTGTGCCAGTGTTCTTTCAACTTCAACAGCATGTGCCTGCATGGTAAATGCCAATAGCGTCATGGCAAGGACTAAATGGTTGATTTTCATTAAATTTTTCATTTTTTGTAGGTTTATGGATTTGTTATTTTAGATGTGTTTATTTCCTGATTTTCTTCCGAAGATTTAGCTTCATCGAGTTGCCTGAGGATGTTGTCCATGATTTCTGCTTTTTTCCGTTTGTTGTTTACCAGGGCAGCTTTCAGGCGATCGTTTTCAGGATATTTGGCATACTCCTTTTCGATTTTGGCCAGGTTGGCATCCAAATCCTGCAACTGAGCCTGGGCAATCTGTTTTATTCTGGCTGCTTCGGTTTTGTTTGGTGCCAGCTCATCTATTTCATCAATTTTTTGCTGCGAAAGTGCATCGTAATAGGCAAAAACATTTTCGATTTCGGAGCCAAAGCTAATTTCGGTTACTCCGCTCAACACTGCATCCCCAACCTTTTCAAGGGAAATGTTTCGAATCACAAAATATCCTGAAATCAAAATAATAAGCACCGCAGCGATCCTCATGAAATTTGGCCATCTTTCCGATTTGATTTCCTGCTTTTGGATTTTATCCAATCGGTCGGTAAATCTTTTTCTATGGCCATCAGGAATTGGCTGATCGTCAAAAAAATCTGTATTGTCTTTTATTTTCTTTTCAAGAAATGACATGGGGTTGTTATTTGGTTATTTGTTATTGGTTATTGAATGATTATATTATTTGTTTGTTTCGTGAGAGCATAATGAGTTGCAGTAGTTTTTGCTTGGCTCTTGAAAAAGTAGTACGAACGTTTCCGTACGACAAGCCTGTAATTTCGGTAATCTCCTCATGGTCGTAGCCTTCCAGCAGGTGCAGCGAGAGGATCATTCTGTAATTTTCGGGCAAATTCCTGATGCCGTTTCTCACTTCTTCCAGTCTGCAAAATAAATTCTCAGAATATTCCCTGTCATCATTTTCGCTGTCGGCCACATCAATTGTTTCATCATTCAGGCTGCTGGTTTCCTTTTTCTTTCTGAGGTGGTTGATCGAGTTGTTTACCACAATTCTTTTCAGCCACGATCCAAAAGTCCCTTCACCCCTGAAAGTGTTTAGTTTTTCAAATGCTTCAATGAACGATTCCTGCATAATGTCTTCAGCTTCGGCTGAATGGTTTAAAATTCTGAAACTGGCGTTGTACATGGCTTTACAATAAAGGTCGTACACCTTTTCCTGTGCCTGTCTGTCGTGCATCCTGCATGCTTCAATCAAATCGGCATGCTCCATTTTTTCCGCCATTTCTAATTTCATCATAAATCATCTAAGTGACACGTGCAAAGTTAAAATGTTACAATCGGGGGGAAAAGTTTTTTGAGTTAAAGGTTTAAAAGTTTGAAAGTTTAAAGGTTTTAAGTTTAAAAGTTTAAAGGTTTAAAAGTTTAAAGGTTTAAAAGTTTAAGATTTGGAAGTTCTTGGGATTTGTAACCTTTTTGGGTATTGTGTAATTCGGTCACTAATACATAAGTATCCAGGCAGCCTCAATCATGGGAAACTATTTCTGTGTTAAATCCTGAATATTATCTTTGCCGCTCAAACAAATTTTTTAACAAAATGAATAAATACAAAACGACTAAAGGAGAAATCAAGACCAAGTATGGTGTGATGAAAA
>JAIOZV010000031.1 GCA_021740425.1 Bacteroidales bacterium
GTCGAAACCGAGCCCTACCTCCTGAATGTTTTTACTGTTGAGGTGGATACTTCTCTCTCCATTAAACCCATCAAAGGGCCGATAGCAGCACCATTAACTTTTGCTGAGATTTTACCCTGGGCTGTTGCCGCATTAATTATTATGATTATTCTCGGTGGATCGATTTACTATTATAATTCAAGAAAGAATAATCAACCCATCGTTATTAAAAAACCCAGGCCAAAATTGCCTGCACACCGCATTGCTCTCGATGAACTTGAAAGATTAAAGGCTGAAAAGTTATGGCAAAAGGATCAGGTAAAAGCTTACCATTCAAGACTAACCGATATTTTAAGAATTTATATCGAAGACCAGTTTAATATTGCAGCCCTCGAAATGACCACCTGGGAAACAATCAGAGCCTTTGCAGGTGCAAAAATTGCAAAATCGAACCTTGAAATACTTAGGGAAACCCTCGAAATTGCAGATCTGGTTAAGTTTGCCAAGCTGAAACCCATGCCTGAAGAACACGAAAAAAGTATGACCAATGCAATTAATTTTGTCAGGCAAACCACCGTTGTATCAAATGGCAACGGCACAAGCAACAATATTGAAGAAATAAAATCAAAACCTGAACCTGCGGGAGTTAATATAAAATCCCTCTAAAGAAACCATCGAAATGTTGAATAATTTAGAATTTGCAAACCCGGAATTCTTCTACCTCCTGCTGGTAATCCCGCTCATGGGCGTATGGTATTGGTATAAAAATAATCGTAGCAAAGCCGAGTTGCAACTTTCTACAACTTTGCCCTTTGCGGGGATTAAAAAATCGGCCCGGCAAATTTTTTACCACATGCTATTTATTTTAAGGATTTCGGCCATCGCGCTCCTGGTAACAGCCCTTGCCCGACCCCAAAAAACAACAAGCAGCCAGGATATTACCATCGAGGGCATCGACATCGTGATGGCCATAGATATTTCGAGCAGTATGCTTGCCGAAGACTTGAAACCCAACCGCCTTGAAGCAGCCAAAAATGTGGCCATCGATTTTATCAACGGAAGACCCAACGACAGGGTTGGACTTGTGGTGTTTGCAGGCGAAACTTTCACACAAGTGCCCTTAACCACCGACCACACTGTGCTAAGCAATATGTTTTCCGACATTAAAAGTGGAATGATTGAAGACGGCACTGCTATTGGAGACGGTCTGGCAACAGCCGTTTCACGCCTTCGCGACAGCAAAGCCATCAGTAAGGTAATTATCCTGCTCACCGATGGTGTGAATAATTCCGGTGCAGTTGATCCTGTTTCAGCAGCAGAAATTGCCGGGTTGTACGGCATCAGAATTTATACCATAGGGGCAGGAAGCATGGGAACTGCCCCCTACCCCGTTTCTACACCATTTGGCGTTCAGTATCAAAATATGGAAGTTGAGATTGATGAAGGTTTACTTCAAAATGTTGCCGACATGACAGACGGTAAATACTTCAGAGCTACTTCAAACAGCAAACTCAAAGACATTTATAAAGAAATTGATGAACTCGAAAGATCAAAAATTGATGTTACCGAGTTTCATAAAAAAAGTGAAGAATTCTTGCCCTTTGCTTTCCTGGCTCTGCTGTTATTTGGCCTTGAAATTCTTTTGAAAAATACATTATTCAGAACCACACCCTAACTCAATTGGAATAATAAAATGCAGATTTTTAGATTTGCCGAACCGGTTTTCTTTTATGGATTGTTGATGATTCCAGTTTTCATCATCATTTTCTGGATTATGATGTCGTGGAAAAGAAAGGCTATGAAAAGATTTGGAGAATCTAAACTCATCAGCCAACTCATTCCCGATGCCTCGAAAAGCAAACCACAAATCAAATTCATCCTACTGTTGTTCGCCTTTGTGCTAATCATTTTAGGACTTGCCAACCCACAAATCGGATCAAAACTCGAAACTGTCGAAAGAAAGGGAATTGATATTGTTATCGCCATTGATGTTTCTAACAGCATGCTGGCCGAAGATATCAAACCCAACAGAATTCAAAGAGCAAGACAGGCCATTTCCAAACTGGTTGATGAATTGAAAAATGACAGAATCGGAATAGTGGTTTTCGCAGGCAACGCCTACACGCAATTGCCAATCACCACTGATTATTCGGCTGCAAAACTATTTCTTTCCACCATCAACACCGACATTGTTCCAACCCAGGGCACGGCTATTGCCGAAGCAATTGAACTTTCGATGGACGCCTTTGGCGAAAACGACCACAACAAAGCCATCATCATCATCACCGATGGTGAAGACCATGAAGGAGACGCTATTGTTGCTGCCAAAAAAGCAGTGGAAAAAGGAATAAAAATTTATACCATTGGCATGGGATTGCCTGAGGGAGCGCCAATACCCGTTTACGACAGATACGGAAATCAGCAGGGATTTAAAAAAGATTTGAGCAATAACACCGTAATTACAAGACTAAACGAAAGCATGCTTCAGCAAATTGCTGCTGCCGGCGAAGGTGAATATGTAAGGGCTAATAATACCCAGGCAGGCCTCGGTTTTATTTTTAATGAAATCAATAAACTCGAAAAAACAGAGTTTGAATCACGTGTTTTCTCAGATTACGAAGACAGGTTTCAATATCTGCTGGCAGCAGCATTGGCATTATTGCTTCTTGAGTTTATCATTTTTGAACGAAGAGGCAAAAGGTTTAGAAATGTAAATCTGTTTGGTAGCAAAAAGACAAACATTAAAACTGAATCTTAAAGAAATGGCACATTTAAAAGATTTTAAATACATCATGTTGATCATGTTCCTTGTTTTTGCAGGCAGCAAGTTAGCCAATGCACAAAACGAAAATAAACTGATAAGGAGCGGCAACAAAGCCTTCGAAAAAGGCGATTACCAGGAAGCTGAAATTGATTACCGTAAAGCCCTCGAAAAAAACCAATCTTCGGTTAAAGGTGAATTCAATTTGGGTGGTGCGATGTACCAGCAGCAAAGCTTTGAAGATGCTGCAAAAAAATATGAAAGCCTTGCCGGTGAAAATCTACCTCCGGAAATAAAAGCCGGATCCTACCACAATCTTGGCAATTCGCTCATGGGAATGCAACAATACGAGCCGGCAATTGAAGCATATAAAAATGCCCTGCGCCTCAATCCTGATGATCAGGATACCAAATACAACCTTGAATATGCCCGCCGCATGCTGCAACAACAGCAACAGCAGCAACAAAATCAGGATCAGAATCAGGAGAATAAAGACCAGGAAAATAAAGATCAGGATCAAAAAAAAGAACAACAGGAAAATAAAGATCAGCAGGATCAAAAAAAAGATCAGCAGGATCAGCAACAGGAAAACCAAAATAAAAACCAGGAACAACAAGATCAACAGCAAAACCAGGAACAACAGCAACAACAGGCACAACCCAAACAAATTTCCAAAGAAGATGCCGAAAGAATGCTTCAGGCATTGAAGGATAATGAGAAGAAAACAATGGAAAAAATAAAACTTGAAAAATTGAAAAGTGCCAAAAAAGTAAAATCAGAAAAAGACTGGTAACAAAGAGCTTTTAGAAAAAAGATGAATATAATATTTCAAATACAAAGGCATCGCCTACTAAATAGCAGAACCATGATTACTGCCCTGCTTCTCATACTCCTTAGCGGACTAAGCTCAGTATTTGCGCAGGATGTAAACTTTACTGCCACTGCAAAAACTGCAGTAAGAGTGGGAGAGAATTTTCAGCTAAATTATTCGATAAACGCCCAGGGAAGAGCATACCAGGGACCCAACATTCAGGATTTTCAGGTATTATCCGGGCCAAACAGCTCCAGTAGCACCCAAATGCAAATCGTCAACGGGCAAACCACCAGCAAAGTCAGTTACATTTTTTCCTATACCCTTCGGGCAACCAAAGAAGGAACTTTTACAATTCCGGCTGCTACAATCGAAGTAAATGGAAAAAAATACACCTCCAACAGCCTTACAATAAATGTTGCAAAAGGGTCCAACGTAGCTTCAGGCGACCAAACACAAAGCACCAACACTTCCGATGATTTATTTTTAAGAGCAGCCATCAGCAATACCTCGCCCTACCTGGGCGAACAAACAATCATTACCTACAAGATTTACACCTCGATACAAGTATCAAATTTGGAAGTCAACAAAATTTCTTCCTTCCCGGGATTCTGGGCAAAGGATCTTCATCAAAACCTGAAAGAGTTTCCACAATCCCGTGAAGTGATCAATGGGAAAGAATACGTGGTAGCCGAGGTAAGAAAATTTGCACTTTTCCCACAGCGAAGCGGTGAAATAACCATCGAACCCGGAGAGCTCAATTGTGTGGCTCAAATTCAGTCGAGCACTGGAAGAAAAAGCTCAGATCCATTTTTCGACAGTTTTTTTAATGATCCTTTTTTCAACAAACGCTACCAAAATGTTGAAAAACAATTGTTTTCCAATAGCCTGAAGGTTAATGTAAAACCTTTGCCCACCCAAAACAAACCCGCAGATTATAGCGGAGCCGTCGGTAATTTCAGTTTTAATTCTGAAATTAGTGAAACCACTGTAAAAACCAACGAAGCCATTACCCTTAAATTTACCCTTCAGGGAAAAGGAAACATCGAACTTATTGATCCGCCGGCTGTGATAATCCCGCCTGATTTTGAGGTTTACGACCCGGATATCAAAAACAATATAAAAGCCACAAAAACCGGAGTTTCAGGAAGCAGGACTTTCGATTATCTGATCATCCCGCGCAATCCCGGCGATTTTACCATCAAACCTGTAACGCTTTCCTATTTTGACCTTGAAAAAAAACAATATGTCAGACTCAGCTCCCCTGAATATAAAATCAAAGTCGAAAAAGGCGAAGGCCATGCAGAGGCTGTAACATACTCAGGCCTAAGCAAAGAGGACATACAATACCTGGGAAAAGACATCAGGCATATAAAACTCCCACCCTATCAACTTAGAAATACAGGAGCATTTTTCTTTAAATCCGACTTGTTTTTCATTCTTCTTGTTTTACCATTCTTTATTGCAGCGCTAATATTGATTATTTGGAGAAGAACCGTTAAGCAACGAAGCGATATTGTGAAAATGAAAACAAAAAAGGCCACAAAAATTTCCAGAAAAAGGCTCAAACTGGCAAATAAATATTTGAAAGAATCCAGGGAAAATGAATTTTACATCGAAATTTCACAAGCACTCTGGGGCTACTTGAGCGATAAGCTGATCATTCCGAAAGCTGAGCTATCGATGGATAATGTGAAAGAAATACTGACAAGGAAAAATGTAAATCAGAATATTATAGGGCAGTTTATCGAAACACTGAACAATACTGAATATGCAAGATTTGCACCCGGAAACAAATCGGAAAACATGGGAAAAATTTACCATGAAGCTCTTGATATTATTACCAAAATTGAACGGGAATTAAAATAATCGCAGCCACAACAATGAAAAAGAATATTGTCATCATATTTTTACTGCTACTTGCAGGATTTGCTTTCGCCGACGATAAGCTCCAATTGATCGAAGAAGCCAATAAAAGCTATAGTGAAGATGATTTTCAAAATGCTATTGATCTTTACGAAAAAGTGATAGGAAATGGCGTGGAATCATCCGAGCTATATTTTAATTTGGGCAATGCCTATTTTAAGATTAATGAAATCCCTACAGCCATTTTATATTACGAAAAAGCCAAAAAGCTATACCCTTCCGATGAGGATATTCAATTTAACCTCCAAATTGCAAACAGCAGAATTGTTGATAAAATTGAAATGGTTCCGGATATTTTTTATGTGAAATGGTGGAAAAATCTGCTTTACACCTTTTCGGTGGATGAATGGGCCATGATGAGTATTGTTTCGTTCGCAATACTTATGATGCTTCTTTTGATTTTCTTGTTGTCGAACATTTATTGGCTCAGGAAGGCTTCCTTTTGGACAGGCCTCATCTTTGTTGTTTTTTCACTTACCACCTATCTTTTGGCCAACCAAAAATACAACTCCTTTACCAGGGATCACCAAGCCATTGTTTTCTCGCCAACACTCACCGTTAAAAGTTCGCCCAGTGAAACAGGCATTGACCTATTTGTGATTCACGAAGGTTCCAAGGTTCAAATCACCGATCATATTGGCCAATGGTACGAGATTGAAATTGCCAATGGCAGTGTGGGTTGGATCAAAGAAAAAGACATAAGAAAAATATAAAAAAAAATCCTGCCCTTATGGAGCAGGATTTTTTTTTGTCATTGATCGATTATAGTCCTAAACTACTTTTAACATTTCCGGGCATACTATCTTTATTTACCATCAAATAGATGGTGTTCAATTTAGTAAACGGCAATGAAAGGTTCAGCACCTTATCACCGGATTTGCAAACATATTTGGCCACAAAATAAGACGCGCCATCCTGATCATTGCTGATACCATAAATGAGAAGGTAATCCTGCTCACTGGAAATATTCTTGCCAATGAGTTGACTTCTCATTTCATCAGTAATTTTCATTTCAGGTACAGGTTTGTATTCTGTTTCAGCCTGATTTTCACCCTGAGATTTAACACCCGGCATATCACCTGCCGGAACCAGTGCCATATTTTCGGTTTCGTAAATATTTCCATCCTGCACAATTCCATACCATAAAACGCTGTAACCTCCTTCAATACTTTTGGTGATAACACTTGTAAGGTCATCCAATGACACGTTGTAAAACTGGTGTTTCGCCCAGTTTTCTTTAAAATCCATTTCGATGGGCTTATTCATTGGTGATTTTGCATCCGAAGTTAGCAGAACATAATTTTCCATCGACAATCCTGAATATTCAGCAAAAGTTTGAGGCGTGTATTTTTTGTCCTTGTAATCAAATTCAATTTTCGTTTCGCCCATGTATCTTAACAAAGATGTATTATAAACATTTTCCCACTTTTCGGTAAAACCTTCACCGCGCTGTTTCACCATAGTAAGTGTACCACGCAAAATAGCGTCCATTTCTCCTTCTTTCTCTCTGGAACCCATCATTTCTTTTTCCGGGTACATATAGGCACTTTCCGGAGCCATACCATATTCTCGGGCAAGTGAAAATACATCGAAGGCAATACCCGAAGGATCAACCCTCAACATTTCATCAGAACTAAAGAAAACAGATGCTTTCTTTAAATAAATATTATGCACAAAATCCATGATTGAAATGTCAACAGCCGGCTTACCCGTTCTCAGCATTTCGGCTTCCAAAAAAGCTGCACCTGCGTTACTCCAGCAAGTACCCACTCTCAATTGATCTTTTGTACTATTTGTTTCAACATTTTTCACAGGCTTAAGTGTGTAAAAATGATTTTGAGCACTTGTAAACGCCGGGCTTAGAAAAACCACAATAAGCATTAAGTAATTCAGAAGTTTTAAGATTTTCATAAACGCTATTGATTTTATTTTTAATGTGAGTTATAATTTCCGAAATCCTGACAAAAATACTATTTAATAAGAATTATCTTACAAATACTATGCTGAATTTTCAGTTGAGCACTTAACGCTAAAAAAAACAATACATTATCAAAAAAGCATACCCACCGCAAAAGGTCAGTAATTTTTATGAACACCAAAAAAAATGTCTATCCTTCAAGAATTCAAAATCAAGACCCCTTAATTACCTGTTTTTATGTGCTTTACATTTTATATTTAGAACAATAAACTAACAATTACAGAAAAAAAAGGATGTTTTTTATTTAAAATGGATTTGAATTGAAAAAAATAGGTGTCTGGTTGGATTTTTTTTTTCAACTTTGTTCATTCAAAATTTAAGAATTTTTAGGTGCTTAAACAACGATAAACTAACTGAATCACAACACCGATAACTGATTTCATTTTGCCGATCTCTGATTATAATCAAGTTAAAATCAGTGCAAAGGCTAAATTTGGTTGCTTTGGTCAATACTAAAAACTTAAATTTTTCTAATTATTGTTTACGTGGCTGTTAGGCTCCTGAAAGTCAATAATCAGGTACAATCAAGGCCAAAACCAGAATTAAAGAATAAAATATACTAATCAAATTTAATTAACATGAAAAGTAAACTTTTACCACTTAGTTTATTTACACTCATTCTGGGAATTACCTCAATAATTCTTGCTACGGGTTTGTCCTCAGGCTCCGACCAGAAGAATCAAGAGGACGATTCCGCAATTAAAGTTGCTGCAGAATATCTTAACAAGATCAGAAGAAACCAGGTCACGCTTCGAGTTGATCCAGCCGATGAAATTAACGCCCGGCAAACTGCTGAAGCCTCAGCACTAAAATCAGGCAATTCCCTCAATTTGAGTTGGGAATCAATGGGCCCCGACAATGCACCAGGTGTTGTAAGGTCGATGGTTTATGATAACCAGGCTAGCACCGAGTCGTTGATACTTGCAGGAGCCACAGGAGGAATCTGGCGGACAAACAATTTGGGAGCTACCTGGACAAAGCTTAATCAGGCAGGTCAAAATTTAAAGGTTTCCTGCATGGTTCAGGATGCCGATGGGAATATTTATGCCGGAACAGGAGACGGATTTTGCACAAACGACATACAATACACACAAAACAACATTTATTATAGTGGCATAGTAGGCGAAGGTATTTTCAAATCTAGCGATCAGAACAATTTTGTTCAACTGCCTGCAACTGCACCGAACATAACTCAGGAAAACGACACAGTGGATTTTGCCTACGTTTACGATCTGGCCATGGATAACACAAACAACAGGTTGTATTCAGCTACAAATACCGGACTTTGGTATTCCGATGATAAAGGTGATTCATGGAGCAAAGTCTTGAGATATGAAAGTGATTCAATCACTTACGGCGTTACACTCCATATTGATTCAACACTTTATGTGGACAGCCTTTATTTTGATGAAACAACACAGCAATGGGAATACAATCAAGTGCTGGAAAAGGTAATTGATACCTCAATGTTTGAAACCGTTGAAGAAAGCAGGATTAATGATGAAAAGGAATTTGGAATTGTTGAATGTTCAGCAGTGGAAGTCGGAACTTCAGGAGTAGTCATGGCAACTTTCAACAATAAAGTTTATGTTTCAAGCGGCGGAAACAACCCTGTTTTCAAAAATGTGTCAAGCAATCCTTCAAACGATGATTTCTTCAACAGAGACATTAAATACTATACAACCAACCTTACATTAATAGATACCAATAACCAGGTATTTAACAGAGGCCAGATTCAATTCAACGACACCCTCGATTATTCTAAAGTTGCTGAACCCAACAGCCCTTATTCCATAGCAACTCAGGGCAGGACTCAAATAGCCATTGCACCTTCTGACGACAATGTTTATTATGCAGTTTGTTCAGGTGCATTGGGTTACATGGATAATATGTATTTATCGACCGACAGAGGAGAAACATGGGAAATCATTTTCCCCGGAGGATCAAATTCATCACTTCTGCCATTCAATGGGAGTTCCTGTTTTAATATGACACTAACTGTATTCCCCGACAATCCTTACAAAGTATTATTGGGTGGTGACGACCTATGGCTTGGAGAACAACTTGGCGCAGGCGAATTTTACAATTGGGGAGCCGGGCCAATTTCTTCCAGCGCTTTCCCGGGCTTTTTCAATTACCTGCCAAGAGGCCATCACAGTTATGTATTTTCACCCAACTCAAATTCAAAATTTGCCGTTGCAACCAGTCAGGGTATTGCATTTGGGACTTTCACAAGCCAGGGAGTATCTTTCCAGCAAATCGTCAGAGGCTTATCAAACACACAAGTTTACACTCTTGGAATTTCAGGTGATCGCAAAGCATTCCTTGCCGGTGTTCAAAGTAGTGGTGTTCAATATATCAGCGGACTTGGCAATACGCCACAAACCGGCGAAAATGTTTATGGGGTTTCCGGTGGCTCATGCCAAATGTCGATAATCAACCCAAGTGCATTCATGCTCAGCGACCTTGATGGAAGCATGAACAGAACAGGCGATAAAGGAATTAGTTTTTCGCTAAACTTTACCCCGCCAACAACCAATCTGGTGATTACTCCATTTGCCAAATGGGAAAGCTTTAACGATGATAAATCAAAAATGCTTGTTAAATTTATTGCTGACAAAAACTATTATCAAGGCGATGTTTTGCTCTGCCACAGTGCCAATAAAGGGATTGAAGGAGGTAAAGGTTATCCTTTCACATCTATTCTTGAACAAGATTCGATTGTTGCCGGGGACTCCATCTATGTTAAAGACATTGTTCAAAGCAAATTCTTTATTGCAACTCACAATGCAGTTTACATGACCCGGGATATTGTTAAATTTGACAGTACTGTTACTTATGCACCAACATACGATGGACGTAAAAATATTTTCAAAGTACTTCAAACTGTTGGGAACTTTTCGAAACCATCCTGTTTAGGTCTTTCCTCCTGCGGAAATTATTTATTTGTAGGTACTGAGAACGGACGCATTTACCGCATTGCCAATATTCAGGATTCCTTTGATAAAGAATCAACAGATGTTGACAGCCCATTCTGTGTTCTTTCAGTAAATGAAATTATTCCGGCTGAAATGAGTAACAGGTATTTGACGTCAATTTCGGTTGATCCTCAAAATCCTGAACACATCCTTGTTACCTTAGGCAACTATGGTAACGAATCCTATGTTTTTCAATCGATGAACGCATTGGATGCTGTTGATGCAATAACTTTTACTGACCTTACCGGCAGCCTCCCAAAAATGCCTGTTTATTCCTCGATTATCGAGATGAATAATTCAGAAATCGGGCTTATTGGAACCGAACTTGGTATTTATTCAACGCAAGGACTTCTGAGTGGAACACCTGAATGGACCATCGATGCTTCAGGAATTGGAAAGGCAATGGTGGTAAGAATGCAGCAACAAACCGTTTACAAAGCAGGTTTTGTTCTGGAGGCTCCTGATCCAACTTCACCGGCAATCGTTTACCCGGCGGTTAACAATTACGGCGATATTTACTGCGCCACTTTTGGCCGTGGAGTATTCAGAGACGCAACCTATCATTTGCCTGTTGGCATTCCTGAAACTTATAGCCCCGGTAGTCCTGATAATTTGATTGCAGTGGATGTATATCCAAACCCGGTTGTTAATACAGCAAACATTTCATACACACTTGCTACCAACGAATCTGTTACAATCAATGTAAACGATATTTCAGGAAAACTGGTAAAACAATTCGATTTGAATATGCAATCAGAAGGAAAACATGACTTTTCGTTCGATTGCAATGAACTGATAAGCGGAGTTTACATTATAAGTGTAAGAGCCGGAAGTAGCTATCAGAATGCGAAATTCGTAGTTAAATAAAAGGTTTTTGATCAATATTAAAATAATTCAGACATGAAAAAAATAGTATTTACAGCATTATCAATATTACTAATTTCTGTTGTAACACTGGCTCAATTCAGAATTGATGTTCCTGAAATTGTGGGACCGGACAATGAAGACACCGATCAAATGCCCAATGTTATTTTGGATTGGAAAGCAGTGGTAAACGCAACAGGATATCACGTACTCGTGAGTTTTGATGAAAGTTTTACCAACCTTGTGGTTGATGAGATTACACCTCTTTCAGGATATGGAAACATTGACCTTATGTTTAACCAAACCTATTTTTGGAAGGTTAGAGCCATACAGGGAACCGAGTATTCGGAATGGTCAGAGATTAGAAGCTTTACCACTTTTACAGCACTGGTTCTGGACAAACCCGGTAATGGAGCCTCGGGAGAGGAAGCTTTAATCGAATTCAAATGGAAAAATAAAATTGGCGGGAACAATCTTACAGGTATTAATTTTTACCAGTTGCAGGTTGATACAAGCAGTGCCACATTCAATAATGTAAATGCAAATTCAATTTGGAACATTTTTATTGCTGAAGGTGTATTTGTTTACGATCTAAACTATGTTTATTATGGTGAAACCATGTATTGGCGTATGAGGGCGATGCACAATAACGATACCTGCGACTGGAGCGAAGTGAGATCGTTTACTACTGATAATGAAATTACACTGGATAAGCCAAATAACGGAACAATTAACTTTGGCCTTGCCGGAGATATTGAATGGGATGCTTTTGAAGGCACCTTCGAATATGATTACCAGGTACACAACAATGCTTCCTTTAATGGGGCACTAAACTACTTCGTTGATTCAACAGAGGTTCCTACTCCACAATTAAGGTACGGAACAACTTATTACTGGCATGTTCGCGGCAAAAACTTCAAAGACACCACAGCATGGTCGGAGGTATGGAACTTTACAACCGCAGGAATGGTTTCGCTTGAGTTACCCCTAAATATGGCCGACAGTGTAAGTGTGAACCCTTTTCTTAAATGGGAACAAATTACAGGTACCAATGCGTATCAGCTTCAGTACAGTGAAGATTCAACATTTGCTTTAACCCAAAACTTCTTCAAAGCTACAAACGATAACGAAACTGCACCAGGCTTCAATATTGGTACAGCTCTGGCATCAGGTACAAAATACTTTTGGCGGGTTCGTGCCTGTGCCCTTACCGACACAAGTGATTATAGCGAAGTGTGGTCGTTTACAACTTTAGGAGTAATTGGAATCAATGAATATTTCAAAGATGATAATATTTCAATTTTCCCCAATCCGGCTTCCGGTGCAACCAACCTTTTGATAACGGTTGATAAACCAGGAATTGCACACTATTCATTAACTGATCTTACCGGACAAGAAATTGAAACCGGACTTATAACACTCACAAGAGGTGAAAACACACACCGACTTGAGTTGGAAGCACTTTCAAAAGGTATTTACCTGATCAACCTTGAAAATGGAGATCAAACGCTTACTCGAAAATTAATCATCAAATAAGTATATCTGGCACAAAAAAAGCCGCTCCAAATGGTAGCGGCTTTTTTTTTTGTATCCATAAAATTGATAATTAGCTGCCGAGAGTGGCAACCATCACAGCTTTGATAGTATGAAGGCGGTTTTCGGCTTCATCAAAAACAATTGAATGCCCTGATTCGAAAACTTCCTCGCTTACTTCCATAGCCTCAATGCCGTATTTTTGATAAATTTCTTCACCCATGCTTGTTTCACGGTTGTGGAATGCTGGCAAACAATGCATGAACTTCACGTTGGGATTGCCTGTTTTCTTTACCATATCCATATTCACCTGATAAGGTATCATCATGCTGATGCGTCTTTTCCATTCTTCCTCAGGCTCACCCATCGAAACCCAAACATCAGTATAAAGGAAATCAACGCCTTTCACGCCTTCATCCACATTATCGGTAAGGGTGATTTTTGCTCCGGTTGTCTTTGCAATTTCCATACAAGTGGCAACCAATTCAGGTGCCGGCAGCAACTCTTTTGGTGCAACAGCACGGAAATCCATTCCCATTTTCGCAGCACCCACCATCAGCGAATTACCCATGTTATTCCTTGCATCACCAAGATAGGCAAATGCAACCTGGCTTAAAGGTTTATCAGAATGTTCTTTCATGGTTAAAAAATCAGCAAGTATCTGCGTTGGATGGTATTCGTTGGTAAGGCCGTTCCATACCGGAACACCAGCATATTTGCCCAGTTCTTCAACGATTTCCTGACCAAAACCGCGATATTCAATGCCATCGTACATTCTACCCAAAACACGTGCGGTGTCTTTCATCGATTCCTTTTTACCCATCTGTGATCCCGAGGGACCAAGATAAGTTACTCCAGCTCCCTGATCAAGGGCTGCAACCTCAAAGGCACAGCGTGTACGGGTTGAGTCCTTGGCAAAAAGTAAAACAACATTTTTTCCTTTCAGGCGCTGCTGCTCCGTACCTGCATATTTAGCCTTTTTCAGGTCTGCCGAAAGCTCGATTAAAAAATTAATCTCCTGCGGTGTAAAATCAAGGAGTTTTAAAAAATTTCTGTTTCTTAAGTTAAATGCCATGTTTATAAGTTATTGGTTATTTGTTAGTGGTTATTTGTTATTTGTTATTTTTTTTTGGGAATCAAAACTTTAAAGAAAACTCACCAAATTCATAGCCTGATTTATAATTTCTAAACCATCACAACGCGGGTTCCACCATCATCAACGCCCAATTTGGTTGTTTTGGTAATGATGGCATCCTTTCCGCTGTGTTCAACAAAATAAATTGCGGCTCTGATTTTAGGTGCCATACTTCCTTCAGCAAAATGACCCTCCTTGAGGTATTTTTTTGCATCAGCTATGGAAAGCCTGTCCAGGGCTTTTTCCTGGGGAGTGTTGTAATTAATGCAAACTTTTGGAACATCAGTAAGGATAAACAATTTATCAGCATTAATCTGGGCAGCTAAAAGTGCAGAAGCCAGGTCTTTATCTATCACTGCATCAATACCCTGAAGAATATTTTCTTCTTTATAAAAAACAGGAATACCTCCACCGCCCACAGCAACTACGATGGTTCCTTCACGGGCAATCTTTTCGATCGATTTTTTATTGTTGATGACCAAAGGTTTTGGAGATGCTACCACTTTTCGCCATCCCCGGCCACGTGGGTCTTCTGCAAACTGTGCGCCTGTTTCTTCAATAATTTTATTGGCTTCCTCCTTGGAGTAAAAGGGGCCTATAGGCTTGGTCGGATTTTTAAATGCTTTGTCATCTTTATTTACAAGTACCTGGGTAATAATGGTAAGTATGTCACGATCCAGGTCATTGTGAAGGAGTACATTTCTGAGCTGTTGTTCAATTACATATCCGATAAATCCCTGTGAATATGCAACGCAGATATCTAATGGCATTTCGGGCAATCCGAAAAGCTTGTTTCCTGCGGAATTATTCAACAACAAATTTCCAACCTGTGGCCCATTTCCATGTGTTACTACCAGATTATATTGCTTTTCCTTGATCAGGACAAGCAATCTTTCGCTGGTTTCATAAGCATTTAATTCCTGCTCGTCGATGGTTCCCTTTTGATCGCCTCTTAAAAGGGCATTTCCGCCCAGTGCTACAACTGCCAGTTTTTTCATCAATTAATATTTAAACTTAATTGCTTAATTTATTTAGTTCGATACCCCGACATTCATTGGCAAAATAAAAGCCCTCTACATTGTTAATCAGCTATTTTATTTGCTTTGAAGCCTGAGGAATCAGAGCGCAAATCTAAACAATATTCGAGGATTGAAATATGAAATTTTCTTGATTAATGGCCAGATTCAGGATATTTTACTACATTCGCTCTAACTTTCTCTTACACCAATTTTGAGCTACTTTGAGAACAAAATCAATCATCAGTTTTTTAATCACTCCTGCCATTTCATTGGGTATTATTTTGTTTGGAAATATTGATCCGGATAATCGCCTTGTGGGTTACACGCTTGCGGTTGCCTTATTGATGGCAGTATGGTGGATAACCGAAACCATTCCGCTTGCAGTAACCTCACTACTACCGGTAGCATTATTCCCTTTGCTTGGCATTATAAATGGTCAGGCTGTTTCATCAAATTACTTTAATCATGTGATTTTCCTTTTCATGGGCGGGTTTATTATTGCCCTTGCCATGCAAAAATGGAATCTGCACCGCAGGATTGCATTAAAAATTTTAATATTTACCGGCATAAGCCCGGGAAGAATTTTACTGGGATTTATGGCTGCAACAGCTTTTTTATCCATGTGGATTTCAAATACAGCTACAACCATGATGATGATTCCAATCCTTTTGTCCATCATCAGCAAGCTTGAAGAACTTATTGGAAAAAAGAATGTTTCAAATTATTCAGCAGGCTTATTGCTCGGGGTGGCTTACAGTGCCTCTATTGGAGGGATTGCAACCCTTGTAGGCACTCCGCCGAATCTTTCATTTTCAAGAATTTTCCACATTTACTTTCCTGATGCCCCCGAAATTTCCTTTGCAAAGTGGTTGATTTTCGCCTTACCCATCAGCCTGACGATTTTTGTTTTCGTATGGAGTTATCTTTACCTTGTATTCAAACCAAAAAAAACGGACTGGCAAAATGTCGGCAAAGACACTTTCAAATTGCAGTTGAGGGCAATGGGAAAAATGAGTTTTGAAGAAAAAGTGGTGCTGATAAATTTTGTTCTTGTTGCAGTTTTATGGCTTTTCAGGTCAGACATTATTCTCGGCAACTTCACAATACCAGGATGGTCGTCGGTTTTTCCTGAATCAGGCTATATCAATGACGGGACGGTTGCAATAATCATTGCGATTGCCCTATTCATTTTGCCTGCCGGTGGCAAAACGGGAGGACGGATCATGAACTGGAAAACTGCTGAAAAACTTCCGTGGAATATTATTTTATTGTTTGGGGGTGGATTTGCTTTGGCCTCCGGTTTCAAAGAATCAGGCCTCTCAACATGGTTTGGGGAACAACTGGGTTGGGTTGCGGATTATCACCCGTTGATTGTTATTTTTACGATTGCCATTTTAATGACCTTCCTTACCGAACTTACTTCCAATACAGCAACCACAGAAATGATTCTGCCAATACTCGCAGGCCTGTCGATAAGTGTAGAAATAAATCCGCTCTTGTTTATGGTTCCGGCAACCTTATCAGGATCAATGGCGTTCATGTTACCGGTGGCAACGCCCCCGAATGCTATTGTTTTTGGCACCAACAGATTAAAGGTTTCACAAATGGCCAAAAATGGTCTTCTGCTTAATCTTATTGGAGCAATTTTGATAACCTTTCTAACTTATTGGCTTGGATCATGGGTTTTTGATATTGATCCTGCGGTTTTTCCGGAGTGGGCCAAAATGACAAAATAAAAATTCATTAAAAATTTCGCATTGCATAAATTTATTCAAAGCTAATAATTCGGCTCCAGTCCGAATTTCATCCTGAGATCAATCAAAGCTGAATTTTTTCCGGCAAGATGGTTGAATTTCTCAACCGGTGAAACAGGTTTGGTTTCTGTAGCCTTTTCCTCGTTGAGGCTCACATTAAGTGTTATAAAACGATTATGCAATTGCTTGCGGATGAATGGCACCAATTCTTGCCTTGAGGCTTCCACCTTTTCCTTTTGAATCTGATTTCTTACTTTAACTTCAAGCACAAAGTCGGAAACCACTACCGGAACCGATGTCATCAGCGTACTTCTCAAATCCGGTTGATCTGCCACCAGAGTTTCAACAAGCTTTTCCCACGCCAGTGCAAGTTTTTGGGGGTCTATAGGCGCTGTATTTTTAAACTCTTCCGATTCTGTATTAAAAGATTCTATAAGTTCCTGATCTTCCTTTTTTTCATCAAGGTCTTCTTTGATAGAAATCGATCCCGGTAAAAAATCCCCGGGAATTCCAACTGCCTTTTCAGTCGGTATGTTTCCGGATGAACCAGGGACCGGAACTACCTTGACTGTGTTTCGATAATTTTCAGAAGCTGTTGCTGCCGGTGGAACTTGCTGTATGGGTGGTTTTGTAGTGATTTCGTCAACTACCGCTATTTTTTTTTTACCGGCTGTGAGCCAGTTGTAATTAGTGTTTGCTGATAATTGCTGAATATTTTAAGTCCTGATATTTGCATCAGGGCAATTTCCAATTGTAATCGTTTACTGTTACTGCTTTTGTAATTGAACTCGATTTTTTGAACGATGTCTAAAGATTTCAACAAAAAAGTCATGTCAACCTTTTGTGCCTGACTGAGGTACTTTTCCTTGATTTTGTCACCAACTTCAAGCAAAGCAACTGTTGATTCATCCAAACATACCAGCAAATCGCGGAAGTGAGCACCCAGGCCGCTTAAAAAATGCTGGCCGTCAAAACCTGATTCAATAATTTTATCAAGAACCAACAATGCGTCAAAAAGTCTGCCCTCATACAAATGTTCAGCGATGGCGAAATAATAATCATAATCGAGAACATTCAGGTTTTCGACAACATGTTTGTATTTTAAATCCCTACCTGTAAAGCTCACCAACTGATCAAAAATAGAAAGTGCGTCCCTAAGAGCACCATCGGCTTTTTGTGCAATGATTTGAAGAGCCTCGGGTTCGGCAGCCACATTTTCGCTTGAAGCAACGTATTTCAGGTGTTCAGCAATGTCTTTTACTCCTATCCTTTTGAAGTCGTAAATCTGACATCGAGATAAAATGGTGGGGATAATCTTATGTTTTTCGGTGGTGGCCAAAATAAATTTTGCATACTCTGGGGGTTCTTCCAGGGTTTTTAGAAAGGCATTAAAGGCTTGCTGCGACAGCATGTGAACCTCGTCGATGATATGCACTTTATATTTTCCCAATTGCGGGGGAATCCTCACCTGATCAACGAGAACCCGAATATCGTCAACGGAATTGTTGGAGGCAGCATCAAGCTCATGGATATTAAAAGAAGCGCTCCTGTTGAAAGAAACACATGACTCGCATTTGTTACAAGGCTCCAGTGTTTCATCCAGATTCATACAGTTGATTGTTTTGGCAAGAATCCTTGCACAGGTGGTTTTCCCAACCCCTCTTGGTCCTGTAAACAAAAAAGCCTGAGCAAGCTGGTTGTTTTTAATGGCATTTTTTAAGGTATTGGTAATGTGGCTCTGTCCAACTACGGTATTGAAAGTTGAGGGTCTGTATTTTCTGGCTGAAACAATAAAATTCTCCATATTGACACTTTGTTTTTCAAGTTCAAAAATAGAGTTTTTTTGGCTTGCAGGAAGAGGTTTTTTCATAACATTTGCATTGCATAGCCCAACATGCCTGATGTTAAATTAATTACCTTTGCAATCAATATTTTGGATATGCTACTCATTTACACACATAAAATAACCAAAAGGGTAAAATTTACCTTTAAGCTGATTTTTAAACAAATGCTTGGACTCGAATTCGACCTCACAAGCAATGCGGATAAATTCATTGCTTATGCCGGGTCAAAATTTACCTATTCAAACAGTTCGTTTGGCAAGGAAATGTTTTTTCAGTCCTCCGATCTGCTCTTTCAAACCGGAATCGAAGGCCAGGAGTTAAATGTTTTCAGTTTTGAAAAAAATAAAGCATTTTTCCCTGTTTACAACAATCGCAGTTCATTGCCCTTCGATGCATTTGCTGCAACCTTTTTTCTTGTCACACGCTACGAAGAATATTTGCCCTATATGCGCGACAGGTTCGGGAGGTTTGATGCCCCGCAAAGTATTTCGAGCAAATATGAGTTTCTTAGAAAACCCCTGGTGAATATTTGGGTCTATAAAATTAAGGATTTGCTTAAGGTGAGGTTTTCCGATCTGGTTTTTGGCAGCAGGAAATTCCAATTTGTTTCCACCATCGATATCGACTCAGCTTATGCTTACAAATACAAAGGAACCGTGAGAACCTTCGGGGGTATTCTTTCTTCATTGGTCAAATTTGAATTATCAAAAATTGCCGAACGATTTTTAGTTATTGCCGGTTTACATAAGGACCCCTTCGACACCTATGCTTTCCAGCTTCAGCTTTTAAAAACCTACAGGTTTACAAGCATCTATTTCATTTTATTGGGTGATTATAGTAAATATGACAAAAATATTCCTGTAAATAACCGTCATTTTCAAACCCTCATAAAATCGCTTGGCGATTATGCTGAAGTCGGCATTCACCCATCCTATGATTCGAACGACAGCTTTGATAAGCTAAAAACCGAAATAGAAAGACTATCTAAAATTTTGAACAGAGAGATTACCAAAAGCAGGCAACACTTCTTAAAATTAACTTTCCCAAGCACCTACCGAAATTTGATTAATCTTGACATCACCGATGATTACACCATGGGATATGCTGCTGAGCCGGGTTTCAGAGCCGGAATTTGCGATCCCTATTATTTTTATGACCTTGATCTTGAAACCGAAACCAATCTGTTGATTCATCCATTTCAATACATGGAAGGTACATTGAAAGATTACATGTACAAAACAAGGGAACAATCTCTGGAAATTATCAAGATGTTAATTGATGAAGTTAAAGCAGTGGATGGAACTTTTGTGAGTTTGTGGCACAACGAATCGCTAAGCAATGCAAACCATTGGAAAGGCTGGCATGAAATTTATATTGAAACCATAAGATATGCTTGTTCTTCGGAGAAATAAGAGGCTCTTACACTCTCAATCGATCACTGTTTTCCCTGGCATAGTACCCGAATCGGCAAAGGAGTAGTAATTTTCACCCCCAACGATGATGTGATCCAACACCGAAATATCAATGTAATCCCCGGCTTTTTTTAATTTTTTGGTAAGCATGATATCCTGATCGCTGGGGTTAATATTACCTGAGGGGTGGTTATGGGCAAGAATTATTGAGGATGCATTGTTTTCGATGGCCAACTTGAAAACTTTTTTTGGATCAACCACAGTGCCCGAAACCCCACCCTCGCTTACGTTAACTACTTTAATAAAATGACTTGCACGGTTGAGCAGAATAATTGCAAACTGCTCGTAATGTAAATCGCTGAGGTGAGGATGCAAGATTTCAAAGGCTTGCTTACTCGATGAAATGCTCTTCCGATCTGTGGCTTCGGCTCCTCTGCGGCGCCTCCCCAATTCAAGAGCGGCTATGATCGAAATAGCCTTTGCCTCACCAATTCCCTTAAATTTCTGAAGATCGATAATACTGAGCTTCGACAATTCGATGAGGCTGTGATTGATGCTCCCCAGAATTCGTCGTGAGAGATCAACGGCTGACTCGTCCTGATTGCCCGAACCAATTAAAATAGCCACGAGTTCGGCATCGCTCAATGCAGTTTTACCTTTAAGCAGAAGCTTTTCCCGTGGTCGGTCGCTTTCAGCCCAGGCTCTGATAGGTGACTTTTGGGTGTATTTTTCCATGAGATTGCAAATATTTTAAATGCAGCTAAAATACAAAAAACCCCTAACGGAAATTCCGATAGAGGTTCAATATTTTGATAAAATCAATAAATATTAAAGCGAAGCCATGTGCTTCGACAATTTTGATTTTAAATTAGCTGCTTTGTTCTTGTGAATTACAGAACGCTTCGCGTTTTTATCGATTATTGATGCCAACTTGGGAAACATCTCAAGTGCTTCACCTTTTTCTGAAAGACCTCTGAACCTTTTAATCTGGTTACGCATGGTTTTGGCGTAGTAACGATTGCGTAATGTTCTTGTCTTATTCGACCTGATTCGCTTTAACGATGATTTATGATTTGCCATTATGTTTAAAATTTTCGCTTTCTACAATAAAAAAATACAGCCCATAATTTTAGGGCTGCAAAAGTAAAACAATTTTTTAATTTAGCAAATGCTAAATTTGGTGAATCTGTCTATTTTTTAAGATATTTATCCAAAATAGCTGGTAAATCGCTCCCATCAAAAGCTTTTTCGAGGATGATTCCATTTTCATCAATCAAAAATGTACCGGGAAGATTTTTTACTCCAAAGAAACGAATGTTTTTATCCTTCCAGCTATCAATAACATATACATGGTTTTTCCATGGAAAATTATATTTTTCAAGAGCTTCATGCCAGGTGGCCTCTTCTTTATCGAGGGCAATCTGATAAATGTTAAAATCATTTCCATTAATAAAACTCTTTCCGTGGAATTGTTCATAAGCTGCCTGATACTTTTCATTTTCTTTGTTGCAATGACCGCAAAGCGAATTCCACAAAACAACCAAAACCAGATCGCCCTTTAAATCCGACAGTTTCAACATTTCGCCGTCAGGTCCCTTTGCCTCAAAATCTCCTACATAATTACCAACTTCATTTCCCGTAGCACGTCCATCGCCCTCCTGCGCCAGAAGTTGAAGGCTGAGGATGGAGTACAAAACAATAAATAGTGATGTGAAAATTCTTTTCATTTTTATAAATTTTAAAATTTCTGATTCGATTTTAATGAACGCAAAAATAAAATTATCCTTATTGGTAAAAAAAATAAGAAAAATCTATTTAACGAAGTTTAACGCTTGTGTTAACCAGATGTAAACGCCTTAACTCCAAAATGTCGGCAAAGATATTGCAAATGTTATTACCAGAGTCCCTATATTTGCCGATTAAAAAGTGGCAAATTGAATAAAGACGAAAAGAAAAAGATTTTAAATCTTTACGAAAAATGGGCAGGAGAAGACTCCATCGACATTGACCTTCTGCCTGAATCGGGATCATACAGGAGATATTACAGAATAAAAAGCAAACACAAACATGCTTTGGGTGCCTATTTCGAAAGTCCAAATGAAAACAAAGCATTCATTGAATTATCCAGGTATTTTAGGAAAAATGGCTTGAATGTGCCTGAAATCTATTTGGTTGATGATGATTTTAAGGCATACCTGCTCGAAGATTTGGGCGATTCGGTTCTTTTCAATACGATTAGCGACATCAAAAAAAAGCATGGCTTTAATGATGAGTTGGTTGGCATTTATAAAAACATCATAGATGATCTGGTAAATTTTCAGATTGTGGTAGGTGAAAATGTGGATTACTCGGTTTGTTATCCTTCCGGCGATTTCGACACCCAGGCTTACATGTGGGATTTGAACTATTTTAAATACAACTTTTTGAAACTTGCCCAAATCCCACACAATGAATATTATCTGGAGGAGGACTTCAGAAAACTGGTGCAATTGCTTATGTCGGTTGACAGCTCCTATTTTGTTTATCGTGATTTCCAAACGAGGAATATCATGCAATACAAAAACAAATTGTATTTTATCGATTACCAGGGTGGCCGCCGCGGCCCGGTTCATTACGACCTTGTATCCTTACTTTTTCAGGCCAGAGTAGCCATGCCGGCGGAGATCAGGGAGCATCTTATAGATTATTACATCCATAAGGCAGAAAAAATTGCACCTCACAGTGTAAAGGATTTCAGACATCATTTTTACAAGTTTGTCTTGATAAGAATTTTACAAACATTGGGAGCCTATGGTTTTAGAGGCATCCATGAAAAAAAACAACACTTTCTAAAAAGCATTCCACAAGCCATCAACAACATCAAATGGCTTATGGAGAATAAAAAAATTCCACATGGCCTTGATGAGCTAATGAAATGCCTGAACGCCATTATCCATAGTGAGGAACTTCAAAATACGATTTCACCACCACTCAAAATCATTGTGAATAGTTTCTCATTTAAACGCGGAGTGCCTCCAGACAACACAGGAAACGGCGGTGGTTTTGTTTTCGATTGCAGGGCATTGCCAAACCCCGGAAGAATTGAGGAGTATAAAAAACTGAATGGGAAAGATCAGCAAGTCATCGATTTTTTTGAGAAACATCAGGAAGTAGAAGATTTCATCACTCATGCTGAAATGCTTGTTGAACAATCGGTTAAGGTTTATGATAAAAGAGGGTTTACAAACCTTCAGGTGAACTTTGGCTGCACCGGAGGACAACACCGTTCGGTATATTGCGCCGAAAAAATGGCACAACGACTTTATCTTTACGACAATATCAAAATAGAAATCCATCATCGTGAACAAGATGAATAGAATGGACGTTTTTAAGCAAAACAATTTTGAAAATGTCGAAAAAACAATGCAAAAAAGATAAGTTCCGCAAATCAGCCGAGGATAAACATGCCTGTAAAAAATGCAACCAAACCGCAAATGATAAAGAAAAACTTTGCAAACCGGAAGCAAATAAATAGTTATTCGTTATTTGTTAATCGTTATTTGTTATTCGTTATTTGTTAATCGTTATTTGCTAATCGTTATCAGTTATCCGTTAATCGGAGTATTACTTTCAACTCATTAACTCATTAACTCAAAAACTCATATTTCTTCAGCCTGATGACAACTAAAATTTTCGTACTGTGAAGGCACTTATTTTAGCTGCCGGCCTGGGCACAAGATTACATCAGCTCACCTACAACACTCCAAAAGCGCTGATCGAAGTTGGGGGCAAGCCCATGCTTGAGCGAATTATCCAAAATCTCAAGGTGGCCGGCGTTACCAAAATTATTATCAATCTTCACCATTTCCCTGAAAAAATAAAAGCATTTCTGGCGACAAAAGAACATTTTGGTATTGATATTCATTTTTCGGAAGAAACAAACCAAGCCCTTGAAACCGGAGGCGGACTAAAAAAAACTGCATGGTTTTTCGATGATGGCAAGCCGTTCATCGTTCACAATGTGGATATTTTAACCAACATCAACCTTAGCTATTTCATGGATTATCATTTAAAAAATGATCCACTTGCCACCCTTTTTGTTCAGCAACGAAACAGCTCGAGGTATTTGTTGTTCAATAATGAAAAAGAACTTTGCGGCTGGACAAATAACAAAACCGGTGAAACCATCATTTCAAAAAAATCAAATACCTTAACCCAACTGGCCTTCAACGGGATTCATGTCATCAACCCTGAAATTTTCGATTTAATCAAAATAAAAGGAAAGTTTTCAATAGTTCAGGTTTACCTCGAATTAGCAAAAAAGTTTGTAATTCATGGATTCGAGGATAAAGGGGCGGATTGCCTGGATATCGGCAAACCTGATAGCTTGATTCAGGCTGAAATCCTTGCACGTAAATTTGACAACCGAGGGTTTTAGGAGTTTATTTTCCAATTCAAAACAATAATCTCACAAAAGGAACCTTATTTGTAAAACTTTAACCAAAAGCGGATTTTAGAATGTACACTAAGCAATTACCCAGTTCAATTCAATTTTTCAGGAAGATTTTTATCATAATGCTTGTTCTATGGTTTAACCTGCTTTCACCTAGTGTTCATTCTCAATCAAAAATTAGCCGCAGTGAATACATCGAACTTTACAAAGACATTGCCATTCAGGAAATGGTGGTATTTAACATCCCTGCAAGCATCACTCTGGCACAAGGCATTCTTGAATCTGGAAGCGGCAATAGCAGGCTGGCCACCGAGGCCAACAATCACTTCGGGATAAAATGCCATGTGGGATGGGAAGGTGAATCGATAAAACTTGATGATGATGCCCCCAACGAATGTTTTAGAAAATACAAAAATCCAAACGAGTCGTATAAAGATCATTCCTTTTTTCTGAGTCAGCGCGGGCGCTATGCTTTTCTTTTCGATCTCGAAATTACCGACTACAAAGGCTGGGCTCGTGGTTTGAAAAAAGCCGGTTACGCAACTAACCCACAGTACGCTTCACTGCTCATTAAAATCATCGAAGAAAACCAGCTTTACAAATACGACCTGATGGGAGGCGATTATCTGGCTGTAAACCCTTACCCCAATGAAATTCCCGAAAAACAACAAGGGAAATATGAAGCTTTTGCTGTTGCCGGCAACGACAGGAAAGTTTTTACCAATAATGGCAAAAAATTCATCTTTGCCCGAAAAGGTGACGATTTTTACAAAATAGCTGACGATCTCAATGTTTATAATTTCCAAATTTGGAAGTACAACGACCTATCGAAAAAGGATAACCTGAAAGAGGGCGACATGGTTTATATTGAGAAAAAGAAAAATAAATCGAAGAGTGAAACCTATCATTACGTTAAACCGGGAGAAACCATGCATTCGATTTCGCAACTTTACGGCATGAAGCTGAGTAAACTTTACAGCTACAACCGCATGAAAAAAGGCACCAGCCCAAGAACCAATCAAATGCTGTGGCTACAATCGAAAAAACCAATAAAATGATATTGACGAATTTTTAAATGAATAATCTAAAGTGATGAAAATGAAAATTAAATATTTCTTGGCAGCCGCAACACTTCTGTTGGTTTTGGGATTTGCTATTACGAGCTGTAAAAATAATTTGCCCGACAATTTCACAGTGGTATTTTACAATGTAGAAAACCTCTTTGATACTAAAAATGATGAGGGCATTCGGGATGGTGATTTTACCCCGGAGGGTGCCATCGTTTGGGATGAACAAAAATACACCAAAAAATTGCATGATATTGCCAGGGTTCTTTCTGCCATCGACAGTGTGAATCTTCCGGTTTTGATTGGCCTGGCCGAAGTTGAAAATCTTGGCGTTCTGGTTGATTTAACATCGCAAACTAAATTGAAGGCAGGTAACTATGAAATTGTCCATTTTGACAGCCCCGATGAACGGGGCATTGATGTTGCCCTGCTCTTTCGCCGCGAATTTTTTACTCCCTTGCATGCAAGACCATACCCGCTTACTTTTGATTTTGACAGGGATGACCACACCCGCGATATGCTCTATGTAAAAGGGATTGCCGGAAACCACGACACCCTGCATTTAATGATTAACCACTGGCCATCACGATCGGGAGGCAAAGAAAAAAGTGACCCCAAACGGCAGGCGGCGGCTTATTCTGCAAGGCAGGTTGTTGATTCCATTTTAAAGTTTAACCCTTTTGCCAATATCATTATTATGGGCGACTTAAATGACAATCCAACAGACGACAATGTAATCCTGGCTTTGGATGCCAAACGGATAAACGATGAGGTTAAAACTGTCGAGATTTACAACCTGGCTATCAATAAATTTGAGCATGGTGAAGGAACACTTTATTATAAAAGCTGGGATTTGTTTGATCAAATAATTGTATCAGGAAATATTTTGAACGGGAATACCCAATACAAGCTCAATTCAAAAGATATTCAGATTTTGAAAGAGGAGTGGATGCTATTTACAAATCGAAGCGGAGTAAAAGTGCCCAATCGAATGGCCGGACGAAGCGAATATTACGGGGGATTTAGCGACCACCTGCCTGTGTATATTCAATTTTCGAAATAGTGCTTTGGAAATGAGTCATCTGAGTTAATAATTTCTAATCAAAAGCATCGTAATTTATCTCTTTGAGAAATTCTCCTTTTTCATCCCAAAATTTCCAGACACCAGAACGTTTGCCGTTGTCATAAGCACCCTCATAATATTTTTGTCCGTTTTCGTGATAGGTGATGGTTTTGCCATCATTAACTCCTTCGGAATAATCGCCTTCGCTCCATTTATTACCATTGCTATAAAACGAAATCCAACGCCCGGTTTTAGCACCCTCTTTGAATTCTCCTTCCATGCGCAATTTGCCATCAGGGTAATAAAAAGACTGCTTTACCATAGATTTGGCTTTTCCATTGCCTTTAAAATATTTGACTACTTTGGGGGTTCCATCGGCGTATTTTTCAGCAATTACCTGCTCAAGGCCGGGCGCACAGCTCATGCCACCAAATATCGAAAGTGCAAAAATTAACAATATGAATTTTTTCATAGGTTTTAACTTCAAATTATCTAATCATTTTTAAACAACAAACGCATACCTTTTTGACTTTCAACAAATTTTCCGCGATTGTAAACCAAATT
>JAIOZV010000032.1 GCA_021740425.1 Bacteroidales bacterium
GGAACCAAAATAGTGCTTCACAATCTGCAAACCGGCGACACGCTCTGGACTAAAAACCTGCCTGTTGATTTTCCGTCCACCGACTGGCGCAACCGCGTATCAGCCATTCAGGATGGACTTGTGTATTGCACACGTGCAGGAAACAATAACGAATCATACCTCTATGCTCTGAATGTAGAAAATGGCTCGATTGTTTGGAAATCGGACAACGTGATTGATGAAGGATCAACAGAGGGACTGGCTTTTGCCCCAAACGGTGATCCGATAGTTGGGAGCATGTGGTACATTACACGCTTCAACAAAGCCAATGGAACCACGGTTTGGCGCACCGACAGGCTTTCTTATGACGATGGTGGTGGAGTGGTTGTGGCCAATAACAAAGTTTACAGCATCAAAAATTTAATCAATTATGTTGGAATAGCAGTTTACAATCTTGAAAGTGGCGAAGAGCTTTATACATCGGCACAACTCTCCGGCGGCCTGGTAAATCAATTGGGGTTTTTTGCCGGGTCCGATGGAACAATCTATTTGCCCCGCTGTCAAAACAACCCTGTTACTGATTCCTTATTTGCATTAAAGGATGATGGTGATTTTTTACGAAAAAAATGGTCAATCCCGATTACTTATACTCCTTTTGCAACGCATGGCGTAGGGCCAGATGGAAGCGTTTATGCATACAACCGCAGTGGTGAAATTATGAGGCTCAATCCTGAAAATGGCGAGGTGCTCAATACCTCCAAGGTTATCATTTTTGGCGATGCCAATTCACCACGCATGGCTATTGATGCTGCAGGGAATATTTTTGTGACCAACGGGGGCTTTGCACAGGGCATGTTTTATTCCTTCAACCCTGATTTGAGCCTTCGCTGGGAGGAAACATTTTTAAATATCAATGTGGGAGGCCCTGCAATTGGGAGCAATGGAACACTTGTGGTAACAGGTAAAGGCACCCAGGTGAAAGCCTATGTCGGCACGGGATTGCCGGAAACAGATTTTACCAAAGTTACCGAAGGCGACATTGTAAATGATGGCGGATGGAACTATGGCATGGTGTGGGCTGATTTTAACAACGATAATTTTGCCGACCTGTTTGTTGCAAACAATGATGGCGATAACGGCAAGCTCAATTTTCTCTACATGAACAATGGCGATGGTACTTTCGAAAAAATTACCGAAAGCATGGTGGTTACCGATGGCGGAAGTTCCTATGCTGCCACTGCCGCAGATTACAATCAGGATGGGAACATGGACTTATTTGTAGCCAATCACAACGAGAACAACTTTTTATATTTTGGCAATGGAGATGGTACCTTCGAAAAAGTAACACAGGGAATTGTTGTTACTGATGGCGGCAAGTCGGTGGGCTGCTCATGGGTTGATTATAATGTTGACGGATACCCCGACTTGTTTGTTGCAAACCGCGACCAGAAAAACTTTCTATACATGGGAGAAGGTGCCTCCGGTTATTTTACAAAAATTACGGATGGCAGCATTGTAAACGATATTGACAATTCCAGCGGATGTGCCTGGGGTGATTACGACAACGATGGTTATCCCGACCTTTACGTGGCAAACTCAGGATCTGCAAGCTCTTTATATCATAATGATTACGGTTATTCATTCACCAAAGTTGAAACTGAACCTTTTATATCTGATGTGTCGAGTTGTGCGGGGGCAAGCTGGGGCGATGTGGATAATGATGGTGATTTGGATTTGTTCGTATCAACCGGTCAATTGGGCATGTACGTAAATTGGTTTTACAAGAATAATGGTGACGGAACTTTTACGAAAGTTACCGATAGTCCGTTGGTAAACGAAGCCACCTGGTCGTCGGGGAGTGCCTGGGGCGACTATGATAAAGATGGTGATATTGATCTGGCTGTTGGCGGATATGATGGTAACAACAGGCTTTTTAAAAATGACGGATCAGGGAATTTTGAAAAAGTTTTGGATAATGCATTTGTTAATGAGGGAAACTACACCGAAGGCCTGGCATGGGCAGATTATGATGATGACGGCGACCTGGATATTTTTACTGCCAAAAACAACTATTTTGGTGGGAACAACTCATTTTTTATCAATCAGGGAAATCCAAACAATTGGTTAAAAGTCTATCTGAGGAATTGTGGATCATGTATATGGAACTTTGGTGCTTTGGGGGCAAAAGTATGTGTTTATGCATCCGTCAATGGCGAATCTGTAATGCAGATGCGTGAATTGACAGCTCAATCAGGTGGTGGGCAAGGAGGTCAGAATGAAATGGTTCAGTTTTTTGGATTGGGTGATGCGGCCATTGTGGATTCGGTGGTGGTGCATTGGATGTATGATACCTGGACTGAAGAAAATGTTGATGTAAATCAAACCTTAACTATGGATTTATTTACTGCCATCAACGAGATTGAGCACGAATCGATAATTTCGGCCTATCCAAATCCGGCCAGTGATTTTATTACTTTTAACATCGAAAATCCCGGCAATGAAGCCGCAATGCTTGCGGTTTTTGATTTGCAGGGGCGCAGTATTGCTTCATTCAAAACCAGCAACAACACATTGGAATGGAACTTAAGGGATCATTCCGGGAAAAGGCTTCCGGCAGGATTGTATGCCTGCAAAATTACCATGGGAAATAAGCGGGAGGTTTTGAAATTTGTCGTGGAATAAAAATTTTGCAGAATTTTATCAACCTGATTATTCTTTTTATCGGGATTTTGCGGAAGTTTTTTGTTCTGTAAAGGTGCTCGAATTTAAAATTCCTGAGCTGCCAAATAATTTTACGACCCAAAAAATTTGCACGGCGATGATGATTCCGATCATTTTAAAACTGATATACCCAATCAAAAGAAGTACGAAAAATTTAAAGGTATACAGTGGTTCGTTTCCTATCAGTGCAATACTTTTGAAGAACACATATAGGAAAAAAACAAAGCCGACCAATAAGTTAAAACCGTGAAAAAAAATCCAATTGAAATGGGTTTTTTTATTCGTTTGATTTATCATATTAAAGTTGATTTTAAGTAAATTAAAAAAGGCAGAACAAAGTTAGTATTTCTCTTTGTTTATTTAAAGCAAAAATATCTATTTTTGCACCCCCGGACAAAATAGCGGGATGTAGCGCAGCCCGGTAGCGCGCTTCGTTCGGGACGAAGAGGCCGCGAGTTCGAATCTCGCCATCCCGACTTTAATAAATTCAGAAAATCCAAAATACTTTGTTTTCAAGGGTTTTGGATTTTTTGTTTTTTGAAAGTTTATCAAAAATCAGTGTTCTCAGTGACCAAAATGTGACCACAGATTTAGGTAACTCATCCTGAAAATAAAGGAGGATGAGAAATGATTCAACGAAACATATTCTCAGTTTTATTTACCTAAGGAAAAGCAGAGAAAAACAAGGTAACATCCCAATTTATATGAGGATTTCTGTTCAAAACACTTCTGCAGCAATTTCATTGAACTTCTCTACACCATTTGTGATTTGGGATCCCAAAAAAGGTTATGTAAAAACAATGGAGCATATAAAAAAAAACGAGCATAGTAATTGATTTAAAACATGGTATTAAAACCAGTACATTTGTCCTGTATTTTAGTAAATAAACTGGGCGTGTTCCTGATGATGATTCTACTGTTGTTGATATGAATGTTACTGATTATATGAGTGGTAAGGTAGAAAGATTTCCTAAAGGAAATGTTTTTACCTATGCAGATTTTTTTACAGGAGTGAATAAAAAGGAAGCTGTTATGAAAGCGATTAACCACATGGCAGCATCGGGTAAAATCGCCAAATTATTAAAAGTTAAATACTACAAGCCTGAAAACACCCCATTCGGAAACCTTCAGCCCAATCGTACACAAGTAGTAAAAGACATACTGGGAGAAAACAGAATAATTATCAGTTGCCTCACAGATTACAGCATGAAAGGATTTGGTTATCCGCCAGTAGAAATAAACGAAGTTTTCATTGAGATTTTTGAACAGGCAGAGAACTTTAAGAAATCAGACCATGAGCCAATGCACAAATTACACGTCCCGATTTTTATCGGAGCCAGGTCGAACAAGTCAAAATGCAAACCAAAACTTGTAAAAGAGTATGCCTGCCCAAACGTTCGGGAAGACAGAAAAACGATATAAAATTGAGTTTAAAATGAAACAAATTAAAATTAACCCTCAAGTTGACAAATATCTAATTGATGGCTGTATGCGTTGCAAATATGGTGGGACACCACAATGCAAAGTGCTGAATTGGGTTGAAGAATTGGAATTACTAAGACAAATCGTTTTAGAAACGGGTTTGACTGAAGAAATCAAATGGAGTGTTCCTGTTTATACCCATAAAGGAAAAAATGTGGTGACAGTGAATGCGCTAAAAGAATCTGCAAACATTGGATTTTTCAAAGGAGTATTACTTAGCGATAAACAAAAAATTCTTCAGAAGCAAGGAAACATACAATCCGCAAGGATTATAAAATTTACGAATGTAAATGACATCGAAAAAATAAAAGATGTTTTGAGGTCTTACGTGCTGGAAGCAATAGCGATTGAAGAAAGCGGAAAGAAATTAGAGTTTAGGAAAAACCCTGAGCCTGTTCCTGACGAACTGCTGAAAGCATTTGAACAAGACCCTGCGTTTAAAGAAGCTTTTTACACCTTGACTCATGGGCGGCAGAGGGGTTATATCATTCACTTTTCACAACCGAAACAACCACAAACAAGGTTTGGACGAATTGAGAAATGCAAAGAGCAAATTTATAAAGGTATCGGACTGAATGATTAATACAGGGCTGCTGAAAGAGTCAGTATTTTGATGTTAAGGGTTTTTCAGCCAGCTCTTAACAGAAAGCTCCAATCGGAGATATTAGACAACAAAAAAATATTATGAATGTAAATTACGGCACATCTGCGAAATGTGATTGCGGTTTATAATTATTTGTTCAAAGCATTTCAATATGCAAAACCTGAAATTACCCTTTCGAGCAAAGCTTTCATTTCGGCATTTGGGCAGGAGTAATTATTAACAAGAACCACCACTACCAATTCGCTTCCGCTTTGTGTGGTGAGGTAGCCGGCATAATTCATCACCCTGGCCATATAACCCGATTTTGCTGTAAATTTTCCTGTGAGAGGCGTGTCATTTCCAAAACTTTTCAGGCTGCCTGATGTGCCGGCCAAAGGAAGCGAGCTGACAAATTCACCGGTAAAGCGGCTCTCGTTTTTCATGTATCTGAGCAAAAAAGCAAGTTGTGAGGCTGTAATTGCATTTGCCCTTGAAAGCCCGCTTCCATCTTTCAGAAAAAACCCATTTATGTCCATCCCTTTGGATTTCCAAAATCCCTGAAGTGCCTCACATCCCTTTTCGCAAGATGTTTCACCGGTTGTGGTTTTCGAAAGATGAAGCAAAAGCGTTTCAGCGTAAAGGTTTATGCTGTTCATGTTGAGGTAATAAACAATTTCGGAAAGTGGCGGAGATTCGATAGTAAGTATTGTTTCGGGGTTTTTGTACCAGGCTTTTTGGTATGACGACTTTGGTTCGCCCGAAACTCTGACTCCCGACTTTTCGAGTTTTTGTGTTAACTGAAAAGCTGCAAGCAAAGCCGCATCAGGAATGGCTCCTTTTATTATAAAATTGCTGCGTCCGGCCGGAATGGTGCCGCGAATTTCGCGGCGTGAGGAAAGATAGCTCCCGAAAATCCAGGCATCGTCACGGTTTTCTGATGAAGCAGTTACATTATTTTCAAAGGTCAGGCCGGGAATTTCCGGATTGATGTTTACAATTTTCGTCAGACTGCCCGGCTGTCCTGAATTCAATCCCAGGCGAAAAGTATTTTCATAAATATTTAAGCCCGTTGCCGCCGCACCAAAGTAATTCCCGATATCCTCCCAAAGCCAGGTGGAGGGCAGTAAAATTTCACCAAAAAAAGAAGCATCTCCAATAATTTGCCCTTCAATCTTTTTTATACCCTGCTTTTGGAGCGCTTCAGCAAAACGGCCAATAAGGTTCTGGTAATGCTCATCATATCTTTCGGAACCTAATGCCGGATCGCCGCCACCCATCAGGATGACATTTCCGGTGAATATGCCCTTATTGTCCATTTTTCCATCCAGCACCAGCTCAGTTTTAAAAGTGTAGTCCGGGCCAAAGGTTTCGAGAGCTGCCGCTGCCACAAACAATTTCTGCACTGAAGCGGGAACAAGGCTTTTACCGGAGTTGTGGCCGATGATGATTTCCCCTGATTTTGCATCAGCAAGCAAAATGCCAACGGAAGCACTGGAAAGGGATTCTTCTGCTAAAAATTCGATCAGGTAATCTGGATATCGGGCATCTGCCGGCTTATTCTTTTCAATAGCATTGGAACATGAATTGAAAAGTGCAAGGCAAAGCGTTGCCATTGCAATAATATTTATGGAGAAAAATTTAGCGATATTTTTCACAATCATACTAATAACCTAATAACTATTAACGAATAACCCAAAACCCCCCTTGCCCCTACTTTGCATACAGATCGATCATTTGACCGATGGCTTTGCGGCAGGCAGGGCAAAATTCTTGTTTGTTGCGTGTAAACATAATGCAGTCGATGGCTGAGCGGTACTGTCCGTTTTGCGTGTAGTTTGCACCCTCGAAAGCTCCGGTAGTATTTTTATACTCCATTTCGCTAATCATTTCCAGCATTTCCTTCTTTTCCCTTAAAAACAAATCCTCAACATCCGATTCAGGCACTTTTGCAGCACGCAGGGCTGTGCGTTCCTTCTGGATTTCCTGGCTGTGCAAATCAAATTTTTCCTTATCCCAGGGTGTAGGAATGGGTGTGCCGGGCTCAACGAGATCTTTCCATTTCAGGTTTTTCGGATCCAACAATGCGGTAACATTGGGCTCCCATGGCTCCACTGTTAATTCAGGTATTTCGTAGGAAACCGATGAAGAATAATATTCATCGGCCAAAGCTGCAAATGAGTGCCCAAATTCATGCACAAAAATATAATCGGAGAATTTATTATCAACGGCTACAGTGGAATACAGGTTAAAGATACCTCCTCCACCGTATGTTTTTTCGTTGATCAGGATAAACATATAGTCGTAGGGCACGGTTGAGGCTACATCGCGGATGGTGCGGTTGTCGAATGCCAAAGCATAACGTTCCGAATCGAATGCACTGTAGGACATCGATAAGGGAGTTCTTTTAAAAACCCCAGGATGGGGTTTGTTTACGCCGCTTTCGGTTGCCGGCGTTTCCACAGCCCGCACATTAAAATCGTTTTTCCGTGATTTATAAGGTTCTACCTTAAATAATTCAGCGGTTAATCTTTCCACATCCTGACGAAATTTTTCCATTTCTTTTTCGGTGTAGCCATCTCCAAGTATTACAATATCAACCTTTGTGTTGGGTGAGCCATTTTCGAAAACATGGAAGTTTTTAAATAATTTCGCTGGCTCTGCCGGATTTACAATTCGTGAAGCAGGATCGATGGTGGTTGACCAAATGTCCTGAAACTCATTTTTAGCATCTCTTTTTTTAATGGTAAGCATCACAGGGTTTTTCGGCCAGGGTATGCGCACAGATTCATGAAATGTTCCCCACTGAGTTTTGGCCTCCGGAATGGTTTGCCATTCGCCGAAGATACTTGCAAATCCACGACTGTAAAGAGGCTTTCCTGTTTTTTCATCGGCAATTTCATAAAAGTAAAGGCCGCGGTTCAGATCATCAAGAAGGTTGATTTTGCTTCCCGGCCATGTCCCATCGTTCAAAATCCTGTCGATCGAAAAATGCTCTTCGGCTGAAGTTCCGGTGTGAAAATAATCTACCCGCATGGTAGCTCCTGTGAAATAATCATTGTAATTGATTCCTGCATTGGATTGTGAAAAAACAGCCATGCCGGCAAGAGCCATCACCAAACTAAAAAAGAATTGTTTCATCATCATTTTGATTAAAATTATATGAGGTTCAATTCGCCGTCAAGGCCGGCAATTTTAAATATTTTTTTAATAAAAGGATTTGAATTGATGATCGAGAAATTTTCTTTGCCTATCTTTTTGGCATATAAAACACACAACCTGATAAAAGCGGAAGTAACAAATTCCACATCGGCAAAATCAAAAACCACTCTAAGCCTGCTTTCGCTTTGAGGCACAAAATGACGAATGATTTTTTCTTCAATTTCCGGTTGTAATTTGTTGGATATGTCGGTGTCCAACTTCCCGTTAAATTTGCAGGTTTGTGTGTGTGAATGTTCATTATAATAATATTCAGCCATAATCTTATTTTTTTTAAAAGTTTTTATTGTAAGCTTTGATAATTTGACTGGTGCTCAACGATTCATCCAAAAAGTTTTCCTGATCAAAGGCAAGCCATTTTTCATTATTCCGCCGGCGGCAAACCCTCTGAATATTTATAAGATGCCGTGCTGTAACATTTTCGGTGGTGATGTTTTTACCACCGCTGCCACATCCCAGTGTAAGGGAGGTGGGAAGGTTGTTGTAAATGCCACCAACCGCTCCCTGCACCGAAGGTGTATTGACCATAATACGACCAGCATTCATCAGTTGCGAAAATTCAAGAATCCTTTCTTCATCGTTTGAATATACACATGCCGTATGACCGATGCCACCGAGGTAATTTAGGTCGATGCATAGTTTGATGGCAGACTTGTAATCCCGGGTTTCGTAAAAGGCAATAATCGGAGCCAGGATTTCCTGCGAAAGCGGATAGGCTTTTCCCACGTTCTGCTGACGGGCAATCAATAACCTGGTTTCATCGGGCACGGAAATGCCAGCAAGGGCTGCAATATGCTGCACAGTTTTCCCCACCACATCGCCACTCATGATGCCTTTTTCATAATTAAATACCACCTTTTCCAGTTTTTCGGTTTGTTCAGCACTCAGGAAATAGCAGCCCTTTTTCTCGAATTCGGCAACAAGAGTTTTTGAAATAGCATTTTCGCAAACAATGGCTTGCTCGCTGGCGCAAATAGTTCCATTATCAAAAGTTTTCGAACCCAAAATACATTCTACTGCAAAAGGAATATCAGCACTTTGGTCGATGAATACCGGCACATTGCCTGGCCCGACACCAAGGGCAGGATTACCTGAACTGTATGCCGCATGCACCAGCCCGGTGCCGCCGGTAGCGAGGATGAGCGCTATCTTGGGATGAATCATAAACGCGTGCGTGAGTTCACGGTTGGTTTCGGTCAAAATTTGAATGCAATCCTCGGGAGCTCCGGCAGCAATGGCTGCATCATAGCAAATCCGAACGGCTTCTTCACAGCATTTTGGTGCCTTGCGCGGCGGGCTGATGATGATAGGATTGCGCGATTTGAGGGCTATAAGGATTTTGAAAAGTACTGTGGCTGTTGGATTGGTAATCGGGATAATGCCAAAAACAGGGCCAATGGGCTGGGCTATTTCTATCATTCCGGTGGCGTGATCCATTGAGATTACTCCGGCGGTTTTTTCGTTTTTAATGCTTTCGTAAACCAGGTGAGTGCCTACAACATTTTTGATGACTTTGTGCTGCCAAATTCCCATTTCGGTTTCTTCGGCAGCCATTCTTGCCAGCTTTATCCGGTTTTGAAAACCGGCCTCAAAAACTTTTTGAACGATAAAATCAGTTTGTTGTTGGTCGAACTGATTAAATACTGCGCCTGAAATCACTGCATTGTCAATGATTTCATCTGCAATTTCCTTATAGCTTTTCATTTTATTTTTTTGATGATTAAATTTATTACGCCTTAATTAAGCCATCTTTACATCCGGCGTTTTTGAATATTTATTGGCTTGGTTTAGTGTGTATGGGAAACAAATGTAATAATTTAAACAGTTTAAAAACCCATTCCGGATTGAACCAATCAAGGGATTACAACATTCTCTTCTTCGATTAATGGCCTGCCCATGTAACGAAGCAGAATTTGTGCAACGGCCAGGGTGTCCTTTTGGCAATACTCCACAATTTTCTCAAGGTTTTTTTCTTCCCAGTAAACCTTGCCAACCATGCTGCCATCAATGTTATCCTTTGGGCTGGGAATACCAAAGATAGCTGTGAGCAGCTCCAGAGAAGTATAACTTTTATAATCACCAAAACGCCACAATTCCATAGTGTCGAGGTGCGGGATTTCCCATGGTTTTTTCCCGTGCAGATTCAGGATTTTTGGCAGGGTAATTCCGTGGACAAGCATGCGCCGCGCAATATATGGAAAGTCGAATTCCTTGCCATTGTGCCCGCAAAGCAAATGCCGGGTTTGGTTATAATAGCCGTTGAGTAACCCGGCAAATTCATCGAGGAGAATTTTCTCATCATCCCCAAAAAAAGATTTTACCCTGAAAGTATTCCCGTAAACAATCCCTGTGGAAATGCAGATTATTTTGCCAAATTCGGCGTAAATTCCCGCACGCGAATAGAGTTCTTCCGGGGTTTCTGTTTCGGATTTTACCAATCTGATGGCCTTTTTATCCCACAAAGGTTTTATTTTATCAGGCAAATTTTTGTATTCAGGATATTGGGGAACAGTTTCAATATCCAAAAATAAAACGTCTTCGATTTTTAAATTTTCGATCATATCTTTTGTAATTATCTTTACGCAATAAATTTAGATATAAAATTTTAAACGGAAAGGGATGAATGAAAAATTCATGCTTTAAAAATATCTTCGGAATTTTTATACTGTTCAATTATGCTATTGAATACGAGAACTATCTTGCCAAAATCAGTGAGCTCACTGAGCCAAACATCCTGGAATATGAAAAAATTTCCCAAACTACTTTTGCGGTAAGTGAGAATACCAACATATTGCTGGACTTTCAGGGGAATGTGATTTCACAGAACTCACGGGAATACGAAATCCTAAACATCCGTTTTTTATACAACAAATGATCGAAATTCGAAAAACCCTGGATGGCTCACACACCCTTTTTGTTCCTGAACTCAACGAACATTATCATTCCTCATTTGGGGCAGTGCAGGAATCGCTCCATGTTTTTATTGAGGCCGGCCTCAGAATTATCCAAAAAAGACAGGAAGTCATCAATGTATTGGAAGTTGGTTTTGGTACCGGATTGAATGCGCTTTTAACTGCAATCCATTCATTCGGCCACGTCATTTATTACACTGGAGTTGAAGCCTTTCCGCTTGATTGGGAAATTACAAAAAAACTCAACTATCCGGCTTTTCTTGATTATGCGAATTCCGGTGCAATTTTCAGTAAAATCCATCATGCCGGCTGGGAGCAGGAATATACTATTACAAAAAATTTTACCCTCCTAAAGATCAAAGCAAAAATGGAGAATTTTGTTCCGGAAACTAACACTTATGATCTGGTTTATTTCGATGCATTTGCTCCGGAAGTTCAGCCTGAGCTTTGGACGAAGGAAGTTTTCGGCAAGTTGCACAATGCCCTGACACGCGGAGGCCTCCTGCTTACCTATTCGTCGAAAGGGCTGGTGAAACAAAACCTGCGGGCAAGCGGTTTTGAAGTGAAAAGAATTGCCGGACCTCCCGGAAAACGACACATGCTCAGGGCTGTGAAACAAAACTGATGATTTAAATTTTCGACTAACTTATGGGTAAGAAGGTGTCCAGTGAAAAAATTAAAGGAGAGCCTAAAAGCTGTGAATCACTTTAAGTTAACTTGGTTTTCTTTACCTGATTTCGCGGACAAAATCATCACAGAAATTTCATAAAACAAATCAATATCCCAAAGTTTTTAACATCGATTTAAAGCTTTGCTCTTTGGCAAAGAGTCTGGGATAGTATTCACCATTTTCATCCTTATCGATGATGATGTGCTTGGGTGCCGGAATCAGGCAATGCTGAATACCTCCGTATCCACCCAGTGATTCCTGATACGCTCCAGTATGAAAAAACCCGATGTACAAAGGCTTGTCTTTTTCGTAGGTGGGTAAAAAAACTGCATTGGTGTGGGCTTCATCATTGTAATAGTCGAAACTGTCGCAGGTTAATCCGCCCAGGCAAACCCGCTGATAAGGGTCTTCCCAGCGATTGATGGGGAGCAAAATAAAACGCTGGTTCATGGCCCACGAGTCGGGGAGTGTAGTCATGAACGAACTATCTATCATATTCCAAAGTTCCCTGTCGTTTTGTCTTTTCTGATCTAATATCGAATACAAAACAGCACCACTTTCCCCAACAGTAAAGGAGCCAAATTCCGTAAAAATGTCAGGTTCTACAATGTTGTTCTGCTCACAGGTTTGTTTTATCTGTGCAATAATTTCTTCGGCCATGTATTCGTAATCAAATTCAAATCCCAGCGAACGCTTTATGGGAAAGCCACCACCAATATTGAGGGCACTTACTTCAGGGCAAATTTTCTTTAATTCGGCATAAACGTTAAGGCTTTTACTTAATTCGTTCCAATAATACGCCGAATCCTTGATGCCGGTATTGATAAAGAAATGAAGCATCTTTAGCTCAATATTCTTGTTTTTCTTGATGCGGTCGTTGTAAAAAGGAATAATATCCATGTATCTGATTCCCAAACGAGATGTATAAAATGAAAACATGGGCTCCTCCTCCGAAGCTATCCGCAACCCTATTTTGAATTTCTGATCAAGATTTTCTTCGTAATAATCCAGTTCATCCATATTGTCGAGCACCGGAATTACATTCTTAAATCCATCCTTGATAAGTCTGCAAATATTTTCGAGGTATTGGGGTCGTTTAAATCCGTTACATACAATAAATGTGTCTTTTGTGACCAGCCCGTTGTTGAACAACTCTTCTACGATATTAATGTCGAAGGCTGAGGATGTTTCTATGTTGATATTGTTTTTAAGGGCCTCTTCCATCACAAACGAAAAGTGCGAACTTTTTGTGCAATAACAGTATTTATACTGTCCCTTGTAATCTACCTTTGCCATAGCCACGTTGAATAGCCGCTTGGCTTTTTGAATTTGCTGGCTGATTTTTGGAAGGTAGGTAAGCTTTACGGGGGTTCCGTATTGCTTTATTATTTCCATCAATGGAATATCATGAAAATACAATTCTCCATCTTCTACCCTGAATTCTTCCTGTGGAAAATCGAATGTTTGTTCTATTAAATCAAGATATTTAATTTTCATTTTTACAAATTTGTTACCATTACATGCTTTTAAAATTACAAATGTAATCACTTTACATTATAAAAAAAGTGTGACTGTAAAAGGGTTGGATTTTGAATTGTTTTTAATATCCCAAAAAGTTGTGATTTTATTCTTTCCATTCAAAGGTGCGAACCATGTGTTTCACATCTTCCAATACAAAGTCGATTATGGGTTGAAGTGAATCGTTGTTGGGAACCACGTTAAAATAGAGCGCTCCCCTAATGAAATGGTGGGTACTGTCGGTAAGGTAAAACTGGTAGGGAGAAGCGGCATCGCGGCCATCAATTTTATAGGCCAGGCCATACACTTTTTTGGCAGGGTCATTAAAAAATGATTCTTTAATCCTGATGGCTTTGGATGCATGTTTAAATGCCATGGCTCTGGCATCTTCGGTAAATTGATACAGGTTTTGATTGTTGACCGGTTTATAGCTGATATGGATTCGCCCTTTGAAGCGGGGATAATCAATATTCATCCAGTATTTGTTTTTCGGGTTTAAGCCCTCAAAGTTAAGGCGGGCATTTCGGGCATATTCGAAACGGTAAGGAAAAACACTGTCGAATTGCCTGTAATTTTTTTCGGGAAGATTGATGCGCAGATAGCCCCGCGGCTTTGGGTAATACCCGGAGTTGTTGCATGAAAACATGCTCACGACGAATAACACCAAAAGCGCTTTTATGAATAACACGGTACGAATCGGGTGAGTCGAAAATAAGGACATAATGCGTGTTTATTTCAGGATTTTTACGAGAATCTCTTCAATCCTTCGCTTTGAAACTTTCTTGATAATAAACTCAAAGTCCTGAATTTTAGTGCTCGAATTTACCACAGGAATTCTTCCTTCGATCTCAAGTATCAGCCCGGCAAGGGTTTCGGAATCGCCTTTAATCTGCTCAAATACCCGATCGTCAATTTCTAATATTTTACAAAAATCGTTGAGCAGGGTTTTCCCTTCAAACAGGTAGTTTTTATCATCCAGCTTGGTAAAAGCAATTTCGTCCTCCTTAGTGTCAAACTCATCCGAAATTTCTCCAACAATTTCTTCGATAACATCCTCAAGGGTAACAATTCCGGATGTTCCTCCATATTCGTCAACAACAATGGCCATGTGAATTTTCTTTTCCTGAAACTCTTTTAAAAGATCAATAATTTTTTTGTTTTCAGGAACAAAAAATGCAGGGCGTAAAAGTTTGGACCAATTGAATTCATCCGTTTTATCAAGGTGGGGAAGCAAATCTTTTACATAAAGAATCCCTGCAATATTATCGAAACCATCTGCATAAGCAGGAATTCTCGAATAACCGGCATTCAGGATCAATTTCAAAAGTTGGCCATAGGAAGTACTGATATCAACAGCCGTAACGTCAATGCGGGGTTTCATGATTTCCTTAACCAGCATATCCCCGAATTTTACAATCCCTTTTAAGATTTTCCTGTCTTCATCGGGTGTTTCATCATCGGAGGTAAGCTCGATAGCTTCTGAAAGCTCACTCATCGAAAGCTGCGAAGTGCTCTTTTGCATTGTTCGATCGATAAATATTGAACTTCTCACAAGCACCGTGCTGAGGGGATAAAAAATTTTGATAAGGTTTCTGATTGTCCCCGCCATAAGCGTTGCAACCCCCATGGGGTTGTGTGAGGCATAAATTTTTGGCATAATTTCACCAAAAATCAACAGCAGGGATGTTACCAGCACCACCTGAATTAAAAAGGAAAATAAGGGATAAATAGTGAGGTTGAATAAATTGGAAACGATAAATGTTGAAAGTATAACAATAGCGATGTTAACAAAATTGTTTGCAATCAATATAGTTGCCAACAGTCGTTTGGGGCGTTCCAGCAATAAGATAATCAGATCGCTTTTGGGGTTCTTATCAGCATGCAATTGTTTGAGCTGCTTGGGGCCCAGCGAAAAAAAAGCAATCTCAGAACCTGAAATCACCGCAGAACCGATTAATAGCAGCAGCATCGCAATAAATCCGATAATTACCGGATAATCTAAGGGTAAGAAGAACGCCTCGGCAAGCAGGAAAATCCCATTCAAACCAAAGACAATTTCGGTGCCTTCCAAAATATTTTGAAGTTAATTCGACAAATGTTTACCTTATTAAAAAGGCTTGCAAAAATACAATATTTGCAAGTTGTTTTTCTTTGAGAGATTTTTTCAACTTAAATTAAACAAAATCAGAATGGAAGGTCATCACTTGGCTCTTCATTTACCCGATCAACCGAAGCGCTGCTTTGCTGATCATGAGTAGTTTGCCTTTCGGGAAAATATTCGGGAGCTTCGGTAGGGGGAGGTGGTGAGCCAAAGCTTCCGGCCTGATCTTTTCGTGAAATCAGACGGGTAATCTTGTCAGCCACAACCTCAGTGGTGTACCTTTTATTGCCGTCTTTATCGTCCCATGATCTTGTTTTAAGCTTGCCTTCAATATAAACAGTATCTCCCTTAATCAGGTTTTTTTCAGCGAGCCAACGCCATAAAACCACATTGTGCCATTCGGTCTGATCAACCCAGTTTCCTTCTTTATCTTTATAACTTTCGGTGGTTGCCACGGAGATAGCTGCACGTTTTACTCCATTTTCAAATGTCATGATTTCGGGGTCTTTACCCAGATTTCCTACCAATATTACTCTATTTACTCCTGCCATAATTTTATTGTTTTATTTGGGAATTATTAATGTATGCAAAGGTAAATATTTCTGTGAAAAATCGCTGTGGCATTTAAAGGTAAAAATCAACCCCCTTTTGATATTCACTTTTTACGTTTACTTTTTGTAAATTTGTGAAATATTCTGTAAAGCAGTTGGTTTTTAACTTTTGTTGCGGGGGCACTTTTATGAACAGGTTGTTATTCATTTTCTTTTTTTTAATTTTTCAAGTGCATATTGTTTACAGCGATGAGCTCGACAGTCTGAAAACGCTTGTTGAACAAGATAATTTTTCAGGTAAAACTGCCAAAGTTGAAACACTCATTTTATTGGCTAAACAACAATTTTATAATTTCCCGGATCAATCGGTGGAAAACGGGCTAAAGGCTCTGGAAACTGCCATGGAAACCAATGATCGCCTGCTTATTGCAAAAGCAGCCAAAAATATTGGCATCCTGTATTACAGGCTGAGTGAATTTGCCAATGCCTTGAAATATTTGAAATTGGCACTCAAATACAATCTTGAAGCAAACAACCCGGATGAACTTGCTGCCAACTACAACAACCTTGGGCTAATCTACAGCCAGTTGGGCAACTACAACCTGGCTCTCGAAAATCATCTGAAACAACTAAAGATAAACGAAGAAACAGGAAACCTGAAAGGCCTTGCCAATTCCAACTTAAACATAGGTAACATCTATTACCGAATGAACGAAATTGACAAATCCCTGGAATATTATCGCAAGTCACTCGAAATAAACGAAGTGCTTCAGGACACCAACCGAATGGCTACCACCCTGATCAACATGGGCAGCGTTAGCATCGAATTGCATGACTATGAACAGGCTATTCAGCATTTTAACAGAGCGCTTCCCATCAAAATGAAATACGATGACAAGACCAATCTGGGAAAAATATATACCAACCTCGGTGTGGCTTATAATTCCATGAAAGAGTACCCTGAGGCCATATCCTATTTTTCGAAAAGCCTTGAGGTTTCCAGCGAAATCAATAACCGCGACAACATGTGCGTTTCGATGATCAACCTTGGAGATGCTTACTTTCATGAGAATGAAATGGAGAAAAGCCACTTTTTTTTGGAACGTGCACTGACATTAGCCCGGGAAATCGATTCAAAAAAACTTATCCGCGACATTTATGAAATATTATCAAATTGGTATGAAGCTGAAAAAAACTTTGAAACTGCGCTAGCATACTACAAATCGATGACTGTGCTAAACGACAGTTTATTCAATTCCGAAAAAAGCAATCAAATTAAAAACCTTCAAATTGTATATGAAGTAGAAAAAAAAGAAAAGGAAATTCTGGAAAAAGACATTTCGATTGAAAAATTAAAAACAAGCCAGTTTTATTTATTGCTTGCCATCATTGTGGCGCTATCGCTGGCCTTCATTGTTTACTATCGCTATCACACAAAAAAAAGGCTCAATAGAGAACTTGAAATAAAAATTGCAGAAGCACTCCAAAAAGAAAAAGAACACCAGCAGATTATTGTGCATAAGTCGAGCCTTACTTCGCTGGGCGAACTTGCATCGGGAATTGCACATGAAATAAAGCAGCCCCTGCAAAACATTTCGCTTGTAAACGAAGGGCTGCAACTGGAAAGCACTGAGGAGAAAATCGACAACGCTTTTGTAGCAAATTCGGCAAAAGACATTGCCGAAGGCATTAAGAGAATCAAATTCATTGTTAACGAAATCAGCAACTTTTCGCGGGGCCAGCAAAAAGAAATCATGGAATGGTTCAACATCAACACCCGCATCGAAAATGCATTTTCGCTGGCCAGAACCAAGTTTTCGAACCGAAGAATCGATGTGCAGTTTTACCTCGACAATTCCATCCCCGAATTTCAGGGCAACCCCTATAAATTTGAACAGGTGGTTGTTAACTTTTTCAACAATGCCAAAGATGCAATAGAGGATAAGGCTGAGAAATCAGATGGTCAGTTTTCGAAAAAGATGATTGTACGCAGTTACCTGAAAGATGATTTTATTCATGTTGAAGTTGAAGACAACGGCACGGGCATTCCCGAGTCAATCAAAACAAAAATTTTTCTTCCATTTTTCACCACCAAGGAACTGGGCAAAGGCACTGGTCTTGGCTTGTCGATTTCACTGGGCATCGCCAAAGAAATGGGCGGCTTCATCGACATCGAATCAGAGGAAAACAAAGGCACCCTCATGCGTCTGAATCTGCCTGTTTCAAAGAGTTAATTGTTATTTTTCGCTTCTTATCAAAAACCAAAGAGCATTTTTGTGGTTATTCCTCTATTGCAAATAATTCTACTTTTGCCGTTTTTTGAAAACATGTATTTACAAAATGAAAATTATCGAACAACTTAAAAATACAGATAAACCCTTGTTTTCGTTTGAATTGCTTCCCCCGATGAAAGGCGGAAACATGGAGTCGGTTTATCAGGTCATTGATCCCCTCATCGAGTTTAACCCGATTAATGTAAATATTACCTACCACCAGCAGGAGGTGGTTTATAAAAAACTTAAGAACGGGCTGCTTGAGAAAAAAACCATCAGGAAGCGACCAGGAACTGTGGCCATTTCAGCTGCCATAAAATACCGCTATCCACAGCTTGAAGTGGTTCCACATTTGATTTGTGGGGGTTTTACAAGATCAGAAACCGAATATGCTCTGATAGACCTGCATTTTCTGGGTATTAAAAACCTGTTGGTGCTTCGTGGAGATCCACCCAAAACACAGCGGTTTTTCAGACCCGAACCCGAAGGCCACGAATATGTAATCGACCTCGTGAAACAAATCATGAACCTCAATGAGGGTCACTATCTTGATGAAGAACTCAGAAACACCACAGCCACTGATTTTTCTGTGGGTGTTGCAGGTTACCCCGAAAAGCATTTCGAAGCTGCAAATATGGATGTTGACCTCCATTATCTGAAGGATAAAATTGATGCAGGTGCCGATTATGTGGTTACTCAAATGTTTTTTGATAATCAAAAATATTTCGATTTTGTGGACAATTGCCGTAAAATCGGAATTAACGTGCCCATTATTCCGGGCTTAAAGCCGATTACCAAACTCAACGATATGAAGGCTTTGCCCCTGGTTTTTCACATCGACATTCCGGAAGAGCTGGCCAGCGAGTTACGCAAATGCAATAACGATCAGCAAGCCTTTGAACTTGGGGTGGAATGGACAGTAAATCAGGCTTTGGAACTCAAAAAATACGGAGTACCTGCACTCCACTTTTTTACCATCGGCATCACCGACAACATTCAGCAAATAGCACGAAAAGTATTTTAATATCATATCTTTGGATAATTAGAATTGGTTGTTAAAAAAAATCAAAATGATCATTATAAGATGAGCTTCCTGAAACTTTTCCCGGCATATTTCTTGACAATCATACATTATATCTTCTTTGGCCTGCTCCTGCTGATTTTTCATGTAGTGCAGGTTGTTGCCTACAATATTTTTGGCGCTGAAGCCCACAAAAAGTCTGTTGACCTTTTAAACTTTGCCTTGTTACTCAACTTCTACACGATTTTGTGCAGGTGGTCATTTTATGGCGTTGAAAAGCTCCCTCTTAACAAGCCGCTCATCGTGGTATCCAATCATCAGAGTATGTGGGATGCACCGGCAATCGTCTGGAGTTTGAGAAAGCATCACATAAAATTTATCTCTAAAAAAGAACTCGGGAAGGGGCTGCCAAGCATTTCCTACAATCTTCGCAAAGGGGGTTCGGTACTGATCGATCGGAAAGACCGGGAGCAATCTATTGGCGAAATTTCCAAATTGGGTAAAACAATCGAACAAAATAATTATTCGGTTTGTATTTTTGCTGAAGGAACCCGGAACAAAGCCGGAAAAATGAGGCCTTTTAAACCTGGAGGTATAAAAACACTTTTGGAAAATGCCCCTTCGGCTTTGGTGGTACCTTATGTGGTTCATGATAATTACAAGCTTCACAAACGCGGATATTTTCCCTTAGGAATTGGTAAACACCTTAGGTTTTCAGTACTCAACCCCATCGACAGAAAAGGCTTCACCGACGACCAGCTCATCGAAATGGTTGAGAAAAAAATTAAAGACACCCTTGGGCAGGGATAAAACTTTTTCCCATTCTTTCATAGTGTGGCAAAATTTTTTTGTTTACCACAAAAGTGAAGAGCGTTTTCTATTGCATTGATTGGTTTGAATTAACAAACCATCTTGAATAAGATATTGTTTAATTTGTTATAATTTTACTTCAAAAAATCTTGAATTGGAATTCTCTTTTGCTTTCGTTTAGTTAAACATAAAAAATATGCTTCACAAAGAGTTGATCAAAGTAGCCATTGGCCAAATCTCGCCGGTTTGGCTCAACAAATCCAAAACCATCGATAAGATTAAATCATCGATTGCTGATGCTGCCGGCAAACACTGCGATTTAATCACCTTTGGTGAAGCGCTGCTACCCGGATACCCCCATTGGACCGGGCTAAGCAATTCCACAGCATGGAATTCGAAAACTCAAAAGGAAATTTTTGCTCATTATTTGCAAAACGCAATTACTCCCGAATCCGGAGAACTGGATGGGATTTGCAAAATGGCAAAGGATAAGCAGATTGCCATTTACCTTGGGTTTATCGAAAGAGCCAAAAACCGCGGCGGGCACAGTTTGTATTGTGCTCTTGGATATATCAATAAGTATGGTGAAATCTGTTCGGTGCACCGAAAACTGCAACCTACATACGATGAACGTCTGGTTTGGTCGCCCGGAGATGGTATGGGCTTGCAGGTTCATCCATTAAATGGATTTACAGTTGGAGGGCTCAACTGTTGGGAAAACTGGATGCCCCTGCCACGGGCTGCACTTTACGGGCAGGGCGAAAATCTGCATGTGGCAGTTTGGCCCGGATCGAAACACAATACCGAAGATATCACAAAATTTATTGCCAAAGAGTCTCGCTCTTTCGTGGTTTCGGCCTCAGTTTTTATGAGGCAGGATGATATTCCCAAAAACACACCCCATCTGGAAACCATCCTTGAGCGTGCTCCTGACGTTTTAACTGATGGGGGCTCATGCATCGCCGGTCCCGATGGCAACTGGATCGTTGAGCCGGTCACCGGAAAAGAAATACTGATCACCGCAGAATTGGAAATCAACCGGGTTTTTGAGGAACGACAGAACTTCGATCCGTCAGGTCACTATTCCAGACCCGATGTTACACAGCTGACTATTTACCGCGAAAGACAATCAGTGCTAAGGTTTGAATAAACGTAAACTAAAAAGATAATAAAAGATCGCGGCAATTATTAAAATACAAATAAACTGTGCCTGAGACCATTCAGAATAAACAAATTTTTTCGCTGCTCGAAGTTACCCGCAGCATCCAAAAAACTCTGGAACAAAGATATTCCACGGGCTTTTGGGTAAAAGCTGAAATGATCAAACTCAACCACTACAGCCACTCGGGTCACTGTTACCCCGACCTGGTAGAGAAACAGCAGGGGAAAGTGATCGCACAAATCAGATCAAACCTATGGAAACGCGACTTCCAAAGAATCAACGATAACTTTCTGCAAGTGCTGAAAGAACCTCTGAAAGATGGTATCAAGATTCTGTTTCTGGCAAAAATCAGCTTCGATCCGGTGTACGGAATATCCTTGCACATCCTCGACATCGACCCTTCGTTCACTCTCGGAGACCTTGAAAAAGAAAAACAGGAAACCATATCAAGGCTACAACGCGAAGGCCTTTTTAATAAAAACAAAAAAACACCTTTTGCATTGCTGCCACAGCGTCTTGCCATTATTTCGGTGGAAACCAGTAAAGGCTATGCCGACTTTTTAAAGGTGATTGATCACAATCCCTGGGGGTATCAGTTTTTCCACATGCTTTTCCCGTCCATCCTTCAGGGCGAAAAGGCCGTTGAAGGGATCATCTTTCAGCTCAGCCGGATAAAAAAAATACTCAGGCATTTCGATCTGGTGGCCATCATCCGCGGGGGTGGTGGGGATGTGGGGCTTTCGTGCTATAACAATTTTGAGCTAAGCAAAGCCATCGCCGATTTTCCTCTGCCGGTGATTACCGGAATTGGCCATGCTACCAACGAAACAGTTACAGAAATGGTGGGCTATGAAAATGCCATTACACCTACCAAGCTGGCCGAATTTCTGATTCAGCATTTTCATAATTTTGCGGAGCCCCTGAGGGAGAGCCAAAGAATAATTGCGGATTTAGCTCTCAATAATATTAACGATGAAAAACAGAACCTCCGATCGGAGGTTAAAATGTTCAGGTCGGCCACAAAAAACATCATCAGCGTTAACAGACAGAACATCACCACCAATGGCCGGTCTTTATACCAGGGTTCGGCTTTTCTTTTCAGAAATCAGCGCAATATTCTGGGTCATATAAAAGAACAAACCGGAAGGCAGGCTACCTTTCTGCTCAGAAACCGGCGGGATTTAGTCCATCGGGCCCAACTGAATTTGTCAGGAAAAACTGTATCAAAAATTAAAAACGAAAAATTATTAATTGACGGCCTCGAAAAAAACATTCGCCTGATGGATCCCAAAAATGTTTTAAAACGGGGCTTCAGCATCACTCTAAAAAATGGCAAAGCCATCAGCACCGCAAATGAAATTGAGGAAGGAGATCAAATTGACACCTTGCTCATGGATGGAAAACTAACCAGTATTGTAAATTCAAAAAAACAAAGTTGAGCTATGAAAAAAGAAGAAAGCTATACTACCGCATTTGAAGAATTGAAACAAATCGTTTCGGAAATCGAAGAGGGCGAAATTTCGATAGATGCCCTTTCGGAAAAGGTAAAACGGGCGGCGCAGCTCATTAAAGTTTGCAAAACCAAACTCACCGAAACCGAAGAGGATGTGAGCCGTATTTTAAAGGAACTGGATGAAGGAGATATTGTGGAAAGTTAATTCAGTTCATGATAAAATATGCCCACCCCAAAAGTTATCCTAAAAAAAATCAATACTTTAGCCCGCTATTTTTAACTGCATTAAACAACAAATAATGAAACACATTACTCATTTACTCAAATCTGCACTTACATTCGCACTACTCAGTTTTATTACAATTACGGCCTTTGCCCAGGGATGGCGAACAAATGAAATGGAAATTAAAGTTCTCCTCAACGATTCAAAAGATGCCCAAACCCTCCATCAGCTCAGGCTTAACGGGGATATTTACCGGGATTATGCTCTAATGTATGTTACCCCCGAAGAATTGGAAACCGTAAAATCTGCCGGCTTGCATTATGACCTCACCAAAGAGAATCTTAACGAATATTACAAAGATTTTTGGGAAACCCGCGATGCTTACCACACCTACGATCAAATCATCTACATCATGGACAGCCTGGCTGAGGCCCTGCCCGACCTGGTAACAAAAACCGTGTATGGAACATCGGTGGGCGGGCGTGAATTATCAGCACTTAAGATCAGTGACAACGTTGCCGTGGATGAAAACGAACCTGAAATTGGTTTCGATGGCAACATTCATGGCGATGAAATCGGCGGAGGTGAAAACATGATTCGCTTTGCGCGATGGCTTTGTCAGCAATACGGAGATAATCCACAAATCACCGACCTGATCAACAACCGTGAAATATGGATTTATCCCCTGGTTAACCCCGATGGAAGGGTAAACCTGACCCGCTACAACAACAATGGCATCGACCTCAACCGCGATTGGGGCTACAACTGGAATGGCGAAGGAAGCAGTCCGGGAGCTTATTCACAACCCGAAACCAAAGCATTACGGCAAATGGTACTCGACAATCAGTTTTCTATCCACATGACATTTCACAGCGGAATAGAGTTGTATCTGCATCCCTGGTATTTTTACGAAGTGCCCTGCCCCGATATTGATGAGGAAGAAATGCTTGCGCAGATGTATTCCTCTACATCCGGATATTCAAACCTCGAAACCGGTCCCGGAACCTCACTTTATCCTACAACCGGAAGTACTGCCGAATCGTATTATGGAGTAAAAGGATCACACGGCATAGTGATGGAACTCTCCTACGACAAACAACCTCCTGTTTCTCAAATCGGCTATTATTTTAACATCAACCTTCAGCCCTGCATCAACCTCATCGAATATGCCGGCTATGGTTTGCAGGGACTGGTTACCGATGCACAAACCGGAGATCCTGTACCCGCTATTATTTATGTGGGAAACAACATGACCTGTTTCAGCGATCCCGAAGTAGGCGATTACCATAAGTTTGTGGTTGGAGGAACATACACCATCAAGGTTAAAGCCAACGGCTATCAAACCCAAATGATCAGCAATGTAATAGTGGAGAACCTGGCAATAACAACACTCAATATTCAACTTGAGCCGGAAGAGCATCAGAGCATTTATCAGGTTTGCTCCTCCCAACGGCCAACGGCCAGCTCACTCAACGAACAGCCTTCATGGGATGTAATTGGCCCGCCCGACAACCTTTATTATTCACTGGCCAAAAACGGCTGGATGGTTTTTGATATGCAGGTACTGGTGCTGGATGGTGCAGGCAGCGACCTCATTGTTTTTGAAGGAGATGCCACAGCCGAAGGGTTTGAACTGTACGCCGGCAGCTCAATTGATGGACCGTGGATTTTGCTTGGCGAAGGTTCCGGAACTTCCGAATTCGACCTGGGCAACTCTTCCATTACTGAAGCCAGGTATTTTAAAATTAAGGATGACGGGGATGGTGGTAACGAGGCAGATGCCGGATTCGATCTGGATGCGGCACAGTCGATGAGCTCCATCTCGGGACCCTACATTTTAATGGAAGGCTACACAATAAACGATGAAAACGGCAACAACAACGGGCAACTGGATCCGGGAGAGAGTGCAGAAATCACCCTTACGCTTAAAAATATCGGAACCGAAGATGCTACAGGTGTTTTCGGGGAACTAAATACTGCGGATATGTATGTTACTGTAATTACCACTGAACCCCAGCTATTGGGCGATTTGATAATTGGTGGAACAGCATCTGCAACTTTTGACGTGTCAGCCGAACAAAATACCCCGGCCGGTCATGTAAGTACTCTGGCTCTGGATTTTTATGGCGACAATGAATTATCGGGAACCAAGTTTATCGATCTGAGTTTTCCTGATTATTGCTATCCCACGGCCAACTGCTCCTTTGGGGATGGTTTTACCGGGTTTGCCCTCGAACAAATCGATAATCTGAACAACGGCTGCAGCAACGATAACGGCGTGAGTGCCTACGGCAATTTTACTGATTTGTCCGCAACACTTAGCGCCGGCGAAACCTATACCGTACAGTGGGAAAGCGGTTATGATGAGCAGTATGCCTGCCTTTGGATAGATTTGAATGATGATAAAGATTTTGGGTTGAACGAATTGTATATAGAAGATTTTGGGTTGGAAAATTCCGGACAATTGTATTCGGCGCAGTTTGAAGTGCCTCAAAATGCATCACCGGGAGAGCATCGCTTGCGCATCAGAGCACACTGGCTGGAGTCGGCAGCCGATCCGTGCAGTTCGTTCAGCTATGGCGAAACCGAGGATTATACCATTGTCATTGAGCCGGGAAATGCAATCACCCCACAATTTTCGGCAGACAACAATGAGTTTTGCAAAGAAGGCGCGGTTCAGTTTACCGATCTTTCGCAAGGAACCATTACCGAATGGATCTGGAATTTTCCGGGTGGCGAGCCGGAAACCTCCACTGAGCAAAACCCACAGGTTTTTTACGCACAATCCGGAAGCTACAACGTAAGCCTGACGGTTTCCAACAGCACAAATACCGAAACCCTGACCCTCGAAAACTACATTGTGGTTCATGCATTGCCTGAGGTGACTTTTGCTCCCCTCGAAACCATGTGCCTGGATTGGCCTGCATACCAGCTTACCGAAGGATTTCCGGAGGGTGGCGAATACTCAGGCAACGGGGTAAGCAATGGTTGGTTCCATCCCGATGTTGCAGGCCCCGGAAATCATATCATTACCTACACTTACGTGGATGAATACGCTTGTGAAAACATTGATGAACAAAGTGTTTTCGTAGATGCCTGTACCGGAATTTCAGAAAGGGGAGAGGTCTTTACTATTCACCCAAATCCATCAAAAGGAATTTTAAATTTTACGACAGAACAAGACCTGAACAATGCGGGAATATCAATAGTTAATGCCTATGGCCTTGCAATTTATCAGGCACGCAAGATTTCCATTCAGACCAATGAGAATTATAAAATCGACCTGACTGGTGCGGCACCGGGCTTGTATTTTATTCTACTTGATGCTGACCAACTCACAATAAGAAAGATAATGGTGGAATAGCCCCGATACTCCGCAGCAAAAATCACCGGGGTCTTTTGTAGTTTTGATATACATCCTGCAAACTTTTTTATCAGTCATTGATTCCTCCTTATTTTATTGTGGAACATGTTCTTATTTTGAACAGTTGGTAAGCTGAATGGGTTTAGTAACATTTAAGAAAAGTGCTTTTCTATGCGAATATTCAATTTTATCATATTTTTCCTGATTGGTCAAATAACATTTTCACAGGAACAATCCTCAGTCATTTATGAGAGTAGCGAAGCAAAGGTACATTTTGTGTCAGAGGCACCATTGGAACTGATCGAAGCCACAAGCCTTGAGCTAAAAGGCTTGCTTCGTGAAAGCGACAAAACCTTTGCTTTTATTATATCCACCCAGTCTTTCAAAGGTTTCAACAGCCCCTTGCAACAGGAACATTTTTACGAAAACTATATCGAATCCAGGAAATATCCTGAGGCGACCTTTCAGGGGAAGATCATCGAAAATATTAACTTTTCCGAGGACGGGGAATACCGGATTCGGGCAAAAGGTAAACTAAAAATTCACGGAGTGGAACAGGAACGGGTGATTAAAGTAACCCTTGTAATAAATAACGGAACCATTGCAGCCCACTCCCAATTTGATGTTTTGCTCGATGACCACAACATCACCATTCCGAAAATGGTGTTTCAGAAAATTGCCGAACGCATAGCATTAACTGTAAATATCACTTTTGTCAAACAAAAATGATGTTGCGCCTTCAAAATATAGCCCTTGGTTTTCTGTTCGCTTTGCTGTTTCTGGTTGCAAGGCAAAATGTCATTGCACAGGAACCCCGATTTAAATCCATAAGCCTTCCATCTGCTTACGCGGATTGCAAAATCAATGATATCGTGCAGGACAAC
>JAIOZV010000033.1 GCA_021740425.1 Bacteroidales bacterium
AATTTTCAATAAACGCTTTTTTTCGGTGGTGTACTTTGTGAATTCACTTGTGCTCTTTGTGGTATAAAAAATTAACCACGAGGAACACGAAGAACACATAAGGTTCACTATATTTTAATTTTCAATTCACGCTTTTTTTCGGTGGTGTACTTTGTGAATTCACTTGTGCTCTTTGTGGTAAAAAAAATTAACCACGAGGAACACGAAGAACACACGGGGTTCACTATATTTTAATTTTCAATAAACGCTTTTTTTTGGTGGTGTCCTTTGTGAATTCCACTGTGTACTTTGTGGTAAAAAAAAATTAACCACGAGGGGCACAAAGAACACACAAGGTTCACAATATGCCATTAATAACCCTTTTTATTCCTTTTTTAATAAGAGTTACATTAAAATTTATTAGCATTCCGAGTTTACAATCCGAAATTTTCAAGTAAGTCAAAATCTGAGCTAAATGCACATCATTTAAGGCATCAACAGCTTTAATTTCAATAATAAATTTATTTTCAACCATTAAATCAATTCTGTAGCCAATTTCTAATTTCACATCTTCGTAAATTAGAGGAAGTGGCTTTTGCTTTTCTACCTTGAGTCCTGTTTTACTCAATTCATAAAATAAACACTCTTCATAAGCACTTTCTAAAAGTCCGGGGCCTAGATTTTTATGCACTTTTAATGCACAATCATATACAACTTTTGAAATTTCATTTTCAGTCATGAGAACAAATTTTTTAGAGTCCTTTGTGAACTCTCTTGTGCTCTTTGTGGTAAAAAAAATTAACCACGAGGAACACGAAGAACACACGGGGTTCACTATATTTTAATTTTCAATAAACGCTTTTTTTCGGTGGTGTCCCTTGTGAATTCCCTTGTGTACTTTGTGGTAAAAAAAACCACGAGGGGCACAAAGAACACACAAGGTTCACAATGTTTTAATTTTCAATACACGCTGTTTTTCGGTGGTGTACTTTGTGAATTCTCTTGTGTACTTTGTGGTAAAAAAAACCACGAGGAACACGAAGAACACACAAGGTTCACAATGTTTTAATTTTCAATTCACGCTTTTTTTCAGTGGTGTCCCTTGTGAATTCCCTTGTGTACTTTGTGGTAAGAAAAATTAACCACGAGGGGCACAAAGAACACAAGGGGTTCACAATGTTTTGCTATTAATTAATCTCCCAGTCTTCCCAAAATACATTTACAGTCAAGCTTACCTGCACGGTAGGGTCTTGCTCTTTGCTGTTGATACGCAACGACTCTATGGAAACCTGGTTTTTCACAAAATCAGCAAGCCGCCCGTAGGTAATATTTCCTTTGGTTTCCTGAAGTTTTTTCAAAAGAAAATAAGTAAACATCCCATGTTGTTCATTTCTATATGGTAAAGAGGATTGTTCTCCACTACTTGCCGAAAAAACAACCATATTTCCCGAAACCATCTCTTCACGGGGTTTTACTTTTACTCCGCGGGCAGCCAACAATCCGGCATCACGGCCACCGCCGCTGAAGCAGGCATCGAGGAAAACAGTGATACGCTGCGCTCCTGTTTCGCTAAAACTTTTATAAACATCTGCAAGTTTTATAGCTGAGTTGAGGTTCGATCCCGAAACATCAACAGGAATGATGTAGGGTTCTTTGGATGTTTCATCCGGAAGGCCGTGGCCGGCATAATAAAAAAGGATTTCGGCTTCCTGTCCCGACTTGGCAGCAAGTTTTGAGATGAGGTCGATTTTTTGCTCCATTTCTCCGGCGGTAGCATCGGTAAGGAAAAACAGATTCTTTTCTTCCACACCAAATATTTTCATAGCATATTCCTTAAAAATTGAAGCATCATTACGGGCAAATTCCACATTCGATTCATCGTTTAATCCGCGCTGATAGCGCGAATAGTCTTCGTTTCCGATAATGAGTGCATACCTGAAAGGTTTGGAGGTGAAAACAACAGGAATGTTTTTATCGACATCAGAAGTCAGGGAAGCCATTTCGATGGTTGTGGCCGCTGTGGGTTTACCTGTGATGACCACCTGATTTTTCGCAGTAAGGTTTTCCTCCAAACCTACATACATAAGTGTATCCTTGGCATAACGGCCATAGGATTCGGCCATTTCAACAGCAACAGGAATCATGCTTTCGGTATAGCGGCGCGTTGCCGTGAATAGGAAATCAAGTTCTTTGGTTTCTCCACTGTTGAGATAATCGAAGCTGTAATCATCATTTTCACCCAAAAAAATGCAATTGGTTCCGGGCAATTCAAATTTTACTTTCACATCCCTGGCATGGCCTTCACCGATGTTTTGAACCAAAACCTTCAGGTTGATGGGGTAATTCAACTTAATATTTCCTCCATCTTCGGTACTAAAAACTGCATCGGCCAATACAACATTTGGTTCGGCAAACTTTCGTGTTTCGATTTTAAACTCCAATGGAAATGCGTCAAATCCTCGTGATTCAAGCACTTCGATTAAAAATTCCACATAACCGTCCTCCGTATTTAGCTTGCCCTGAATGGGAATCATCACCTCTTTTCGGTTATCACCTCCCATATCGCCGAGTTCGATAAGCTCTTCAAAGGTAATCCCCATTTTGGCATTATCTTTTATCGAAGCCCTTGCAAGTACATTCTGCGCCACGCCTTTGCCAATGTTTTCTACAACAAAAGAAATATAGCAGTCCTCATTGGCATTGATAATCTTGTTTTGATCCTCATCAACAAACTTTTCTTCCTTGATGATCAGGTCGGGCAATTCGTGGATGGCAGCCGTATTTTCCTTTTTAAAAGTAATTTTTTTTGACTGGCTTTTCCCCGAGCTTACCTGTGCATCTGCAATACCTGCTGCAAAAGAGATCAATATCAAAAAAAGTAATTGTGCTTTCATGTGCCTTATTTTGGTTTTATTTGAATTGATATGAAACCGAAAACATGGGAGTTCTGGCAGCAGGATCGTAATAATAGCCCACCGAAACATTGGATTTGCGAGCTTTCTTGTTTACATTTCCAGCCTGTAAACCCGACCAGATGATGTCGGTTATCCAAATTGCGCCTGCTACAATCATCATGTTTTTTTGCATATCTTGGCTGTCGCTGGCATCCTGGTAAAGCTGGTCACGCTCTGCCGCGTCAAGCGAAATTTTATAATCCTCGTATTTGTTGTAGGCCTGGTTGTTGAAATAAACAGCAGCCCCCGCTGAGCCGTATGCTGCAACCCCGATTAACCAATATGCACCACCACCTTTGGCATAATTATTTCCCCACCCCGGAAAAACCAGCGACCGGAGCATAGCACCACCGACACTTACCTTACCGTTAGATTTTGGTGATAAAAATGGGTTGGATTCGGCCAAGAAAACTTCAACAAAAATCTCATCATCAATAACAACATTATCTTTTGCAAGATCCCAGGCTATGCGTTTGAAATTTCCGCCATAAACGCCCTTGCCATAATCCCCGCTTAAAGCATAAGCCTTGATTGGGGTTCCTTTTTGGGTCGAAATATTTACACTCACATCAAAAGTTTCGCCCGTTGAAGCTTTTACGATGTCATAGGTGATGATCAGATTATCGCCTTCCAGAAAGAAGTCCACGTTTTCTACACGGGCTTTGGTTTGTGCATGAAGCGGATTGCTGAGAAGTGTTAAAAAACCTGCACAGGCGGCGATGATAAATATGTATTTAAATGGTTTCATTGTAAGTGCTTTTTATGATTACCTGCTATTGTTTTTTGATGAAATGGTTTGAATGCTTTGACTATCCCTTGGTTTTCTTACCGGTTGCCGGATCAAGGTCCGGGTCATTGGCATTTCCAGTCCTGATTCATTGGTTACAAACACCTGAATATTCCAGTTGGCATCCAGGTCTGCATCATGAAGTGTTACCCAGCTACTGAGATCATCAATTGAGATTAAATCACCATAACCAATCTGGCCTGGTCCGTTGTCGATTCCTGCCGGATAAGTTAATGCTTCCTGATTCGTAATGAAATATCCAACCCAAAGCTCCTGAGAGGCATCAATAACATGTGGGATTTCCAGAGAAACATCATTCCACATATCTATATCAGGGTTTTCGACCCATTGGTCATAAACCTGGTCTTCAAGGGTTGGATTATCGCCTGTAAAAATTTCAAGAAAATATTCCACAGGAGACCCTATTTTCGGAAAGAACTTAATTTTGGTAATCTTAAATCCATTGTACTGCTCCAGTTGATCAGGCGTGAATCGAATAGCCACGTCAAAGCTGCCACCCTCATTGAGTCCGATGCCGTCAACATTTACTCCGTCATCGTAAAAAAGCCAGGCAGTAATCAGCCCGCCGCCTTCCTGCGTTATAAAGACCAATTGTCCGCCATATCCAACCCCCAATTGGTTTTCGGCATAAGCACGAACATAATATTCAGTATTTGGTGTAAGATTATTAAAAACATGAAGAAATTCACCGGTTCCCATACCATTTTCAGTAAAGGGATCTTCGTTGATGTTGGGAAGCGGATTTGTACTGATGCAAAAACCCCGACGCGTAACACTCGCACCACCATCATCCACAACAACACCCCTGACTTTGGCTCCAATTGGAGAAATTTCAAGAACCTGTAAAGTCCCTACATCGGGTACGGTGGCATCAGGATTCGGCAGTGTTTTAAAAGAATTAACATTCCCATAAGTGAGCTTTCCATCTTCTTCAATGGTGTAGGTTTTAAAATAGTAAGTGGTATTGCTTTCAATTCCGTCAACCACAGTACCAATTGCACCAACTTGCGGGCTTGAGTTGCCTTCGATTGCTTTTGAATCAGCAACACCCGGATTGGTAACTGTGCCGTAAACAAACCCGTATTCCTTTATACTTCCATCTTCACCTGCATCAACAATGGTTCCTTTTAAAACCGCAGAATGGAATGTAATACTTTCGGCAGGCAAAGTTTGTAAGAGGACTTCCCGCCTGATGTCGATTTTTTTGCAGGAGTAAAACTGCGGTGGCAGAATCAGTACCAGCGATAGGATGAGTAATTTAATGGTAATAATACGTTTCATAACCTTAGCTTTTTATACATTTGAAAGATTCAAATCGGATGTCAAATATATGCTTTTTCATCGGAAGAAATCTTATTGAAATAATTTTCAAACATCAAATTTATGATTAGAGCAAAAAAAAGGTTTATGTTTGTAACTCATAATTCAATTAAAAATTCAATTAAAAATTAAAAAAAGATTTAAACTTATGAGAAGAAACCAATTGATTTACAGCGCTTTGTTTTTGTTCACCGCTTTTGTGCTTGCCACCAGTGTTTCATGCAAAAAAGATGAAGATGATTCCCCACAAACCAAAACTGACCAGATTACCGGAAAGAATTTTGTTGTTACAGCAATGCTGATTAGTCCGGCTGTTGAGTATAATGGAATCGAAATATCAGATTTTTATTCGATTATGCCCTCGTGCACAAAAGATGATATCACCATATTTAATACAAACGGGACTGCGACTTTTGACGAAGGAGCCACAAAATGCGATGCCGGTGACCCACAAACAACCTCAGGAACCTGGGCTTTCCTCGAAAATGAAACCAGGCTCAGCGTTACCTCCGACGGTGAAACCGAAGTTTATAATATTGTCGAACTATCAGAAAGCAAGCTTAAAATTTCATTTGAAATTGTTGAGGATTTTGGAAATGGAGATGAAACCTATACCTATACCGTCACATTTACAGCCAATTAGCTTTTCGGTTTTTCAGGCATAAAAGTTGTAAAAGTTTGCCCAACTCATTTGAAAGTTGTTTAACCTAAATTATTTAATTATGAAAAGTAAATTTTTCCGTTCCGTAATGATGCTGGCTCTGCTGGCATTTGTTGTAGCTCCCTCCATGCAAAGCTGCAAATCGTCAAAAAATGCCGTTAAAGAAAGCGGCGAAGTGGCAATAGCTACCTATTGTTCAGGTCCTGAATATTTCAGTGATGACGAATATTTCAGAGCCAACAATTCGGGTGAAAGCACAAGTCAAAGTATGGCCAAGAAAAAAGCCATGAGCAATGCACGCCTCGACCTGGCTGCCGCCATCGAAACCAGGGTAAAAGCAGTTATCGACAACTACTTTTCCAGCTATACCTCAGGCCCTGAAATTGATGATAAAGAAAGGTACGAAGGGCTTTCACGTGAGGTTATCAATCAGGAGTTGAATGGTATCCGCACCAAATGCGAGCAATTTACCAAGCTCGAAAATGGTAATTACAAATGCTATGTAGCTATTGAACTTGCAGGTGATGAAATCCTGAACGGAATGAAAAACCGCATTTCTGATGATGAGAAACTTAAAATTGATTTCCAGTATGAGAAATTCAAGGAAGAGTTTCAAAAAGAAATGGAGCAATTCAAAGACCGCTAAATCAAACCATTGATTTACTGCCTTGATCATTTCGCCCGATATTTCTTGTGGCCAATGGTCAAGGCAGTATTGTTTTAAAACTATGACAAAACAATCGCTGCTTTTCATTTTTCTCATTCATTTTTTTTCGGTTTTTGCTCAAAATGCCAATCCAAAGCAAAAACAGGTAGAGCATGCCTATGAAACTTTTCAGCAGGAATTTGATGAAGAATTTGATGATGACAATGAGATGATCAGCCAAAAAAATGTACTATCCTATCGCCCGGCGGTTACCCTGCCTGATTGGCTTGTAAATTTTAATGCTTCGCACTCGGGTAAATTCCTGAGTGTTGGCATTTCCGATCCCGGCCTCGATAGCCTTGATGCTCTCGAACAAGCCACAGTAAGAGCACTTGCTCTGGCAGCTTTTTCTAAAAAAGTAAACATCCAAAATGTGAGCGATAATTATTACCTGGATAATGACGGTGTTAAAGCACTGGGAAAATTCAATTCTTTCACCTTTTATACCACCACTGATACATTAGGTTTTAAACTGCTCGAATATGATTTTACTTCGAACAATGAAATGCTTGCTTTGATTGAAGTGCTCGATAATACCGATGATCCTTTTCTTATCCAGGCTGATATTGAGCTTTTTCAATCAGAAACTTCGGGTAAAATTATTTCAAGATTATATTTTGAGGTGTCCGCCCAAGACAGTCGGGGCGAAAATATAAAAACCAACTGGCTGTTAAAGGAAACTGCCAACAGCATCGAAATTTCATCAACCCTGGATGGAGTTTCCATAAAGGCTAACCCTGCCAAGTACAAGTATTTAGCTCCAGACACGGTGCAAAGCAGGGATGCCGATAATGCTGTTTTTTCATTCGACATGAAATACGGCCTTTGGAATGCCTACCTTAACGCACTTGCCGCCAACATGGAACAAATGGAGGTTTTTAATTCGCAGGTAAAATTTTTAGATGATAAATACGACAGGCAATACCAGGATTTAACAAGGATCGTATTTACCGAAAACATTTCATTTAATATCTCAGGACTGAAATTCAGGGATAATTTTTTGATGATTGATTTGGTGAAAGATTAGAAGATTTTCAATTTTATTGCTTGTCGGCTTGATGTGATGCAAGATTGAATTGAGAAGTCTTTTTTACTTTTTTTCATTGAAAAACAAAAAACAACGGCTATGAAAACAACATTTAAATTTTTGCTCACCTTTTTAATATTTGTTGCATTTACGATTTCTGGTATAAAAGCCCAAACGTTTGAAGATTATAAAAAGAAACGGCAACAGGAACTTCAACAATTTAAAGATGAGCGGGCAAAACAATTGCAGCAACTTACTGATGAGTTTGATAAATATGTCGAAAAACAAGATCAGGAATTTGCAGATTACCTGAAAAAACGCTGGCAGGAATATCAGGTTTTTCAAGGTATAACCCCGCCTGAAGAACCCAAGCCGGATGTTCCTCCCGTTTTCGAAGTGCCTGAAACACCACCCCCACCCCAACCAATCCCTGTCATAAAACCCTCAGCGGACTTACCCTCCGGATTCATTCCACAACCTATTCTGCCAAGAATTACGCGACCCGAGCCTGATGATTTCCCTGCTATCGACAAATCCTTCGATTTTTACGGCTTCCCGATTAGCTATGATTTTGACGAAAATATGGCCGGCATCCAACTTTCTGGCATACCTGATGAAGCCGGCATCAGCGAAGTTTTCAGCAAACTTAGCCAGACCAACTACAATTTGCTGCTCGAACAGTTTTACGAATACAGCGATATGCTCAACCTCAACGACTGGGGTTACTATCGTTTACTGAAAAGCGCTTCCGAAAGTTTAAACACCTCTGATGAAAATACCCAAAAAGTACTCACATGGTTTATGCTGATCCGCTCGGGGTACAAAGCTAAAATTGCCTATTTTGATAACAGCATTTATATTTTGCTACCCATCCGAAATCAGGTTTACGATGTGAAATTTTTTAATTTGGAGGGTCAGACTTATTACATCATGGATGGCGAACCAACAAATATTTATACCTACGACAATGATTTTCCTGAAGCCCAAAAAGTCTTCGACCTAAATCTTATCAAAGCACTTTCCTTCGGCAGCGAATTAGCTGTAAAAACTGTGAGTTTTAGTTATGGTAGCCGCGATTTCCAGTTGCCCTTCCAATACAACAAAAATCTCATTGGTTTTTATCAGGATTATCCTTTATCTGATATGAAAATCTACTTTGATGCCGTGGTATCCCCTGAATTGAAATCATCCATTTCCACTTCCTTTGCCCCGCTTATTGGTGAAATGACAGAGCTGGAAGCCGTGAATCTGTTACTGCATTTTGTACAAACAGGATTTGCCTATGAAACCGATCAGGAACAATTTGGATTCGAAAAGTTCTTTTTTGCCGAAGAAGCCTTTCATTATCCATTCTGCGACTGCGAAGACAGGTCGGTTTTGTTTGCCTACCTCGTTCAGCATCTGCTGGGGCTCGAAGTTATCGGTTTGAATTATCCGGGTCATGCAGCAACAGCAGTATGTTTTAATGAGGATGTTACAGGCGATTTTTTCGAGTTTGAAGGAAAAAAATATATTGTTTCCGACCCAACCTACATCAATGCACCGGTGGGACTCACCATGCCTGAATATGTAAACCAGCAAGCCGAAATCATAATTATTGACAATAAATACTTTGTTGGTCGCGAAAAGGATGAATTGTGGGACGAGATCATTGCTGTAGGCGGCAACCGCGGCGACAACGGACATGATATGATTATTGAGGACGACGGATCAAAATTGCTGACAGGATATTTTACCCGCTCGTTCAAATTTGCAAATATTGATATAGCGGGTGGAAAACAACCTGCCATGTTTGCAATAAAAGTTGACGCAGACAATCAACCCTTATGGTTCAGCAACAGCCAAAGCAACGGAATTTCGCTTGCTTATAACCTGACACAAGACAAAAATCAGGACTATTATGTTACAGGTACTTTCGAAGGTGAGCTTACCATTGACTCAAAATCGGTGGTGAATAAAAGCGACAGTCCCGACATTTTTCTGGCTAAATATTCGCGCGCTGGAAAGTTACTCTGGCTTGAGAAAGCAAACCTCGATACAGCCAATCATGCCTTTGAAAAGGGGAACAATTACCTGAATTTCGTTGCCCGATTTTCAAATAATGGCCGGCATCTGGACAATAAGCTCTATTTTGAAACCGGCGATTTTAACAACTACGGAATTTCTGTGGATCCTTCCGGCGAAATAATCGTGGCTGGAGCTTTCAACAAAACCACAGGCATGAATTTGAAATCCGTTTCTTTTAATTCCTCCGGTGAATTTGATGCCATTGAGGCATTAAAAGCTGAAAACGATAAATTAATTGCACAGCACTACGAAAAAACCATCGCCGGGCTTTTTGCTGTGGTAAACCTTGTTCAAAGCAGCGGCATGTCCATTCCCGGCTCAGCAGCCAGCGAAGTGCTCGACCGCTACAATCCGGATTTCAAAGCTGAGTATCCCGAAATTTACGGAACTATTTCCAAAATTCACTTTATCAAAAATCAGGATGGCATTGTTACAGTGAAAACCGACAATGAAAAGGAGCTTTCCATCGACATGATGCGGGTTAGCAATGATGCAAAATTGAAAATTTCGATACTTGAAAATGGAGATGCAAAGATCAGTGTTCTTTCCGGAATCAGGGTGGGTAAAGCTTTTTGGTGGTATCAGCTCAATCACATTTTGCTCTACAAAAACAATGGCAATTTACTTTTCGATTATGATGTGGATCACGAAATGGCTATGAAAAATCTGAAAATCGACATATTATATTAGCCAGGGATATTGCCAATGGTATCTGCAATGCTTTTTCGCAGTTCCATTAAGCGGGAAACAGCCTTTCCGGAATTCAAAATCCTGATTTGCTGTATCACACGAATATAAAAATCGTTGATGTTAAGAGCCAGTTTGCCAAAAATTGGCAGGCTGAACAGATAGACCAGGGATATTATAATATCACCCGAAACAGCCCAGACCACCCCCCACTGGATGAGAGTAAAAACAGGGATGAAGATAATCCAGGCCACATATTCAACGGTTGCCCAAAACACTTTGTCGTTGATTTTTTTCCGGATAAATACAGAAGGAAGGTAAAACCCCAACAGAAAATTCAGCCAGCCGTATAAAAAAATCGGCAGGCTTAATCCGGCCAGAAAAGCATTTATAATGGTTTTAATAAATGAATTTTTACCTGCCAAAGCGCGATCCGAAAGATTTATCTCATGCAATGATTTACTGTAAGCACTGCATTTTGAAAACAATTCAACAGCTTTTTCAGGGTTAGCTTCTTCCCAGGTTTCGATGCTTTTTATAAATTGTTGTTCCTTTTCAAACTTAGCCGCAGGAGCAAGTTTTTCCAATGATCCATTCCTGTAAATTTCCCTCAAAGTTTCGTAATCTTCATAATGGTTTTTGCTTTTGATATGAATTGTGAGTCGAACCAGTCCTTCATAAATCGCATCACGAAGAGCAATGGTAGCAACTCCCGGGTTTTGAATGTATAATTCCTCATAATCCTTCAATTTGATTGCTTCACCAAAAGTTACAATCAACTCCCTGTTGAATTTATTGTAATGATTGTAAAAGATCCCAATAGGAATTATATGGATTCCGAGGTTAAAATTTTCACGTTCTTCAGCCATAAAAGCGATCCGTGGAACAGCCTTTTTATGGGTGGCTGATTGTCGTTTAAAAGTATGCTTAGCCTCCGGGAATATTGCCAGAGACTTATTGTTTTTTAACACCCTGATGGAAAGCTCAAATACTTCGTCATTTTTACCGAGATTGTCTTTTCCGTCCCTGATGCGGTAAACAGGGCTCATTTTTAGAAAATTCAAGATTTTGCTGACTGTCTTGTTTTTAAAGATATCGGCTCTTGCAAGCCAGGTAGGCTGATGCGGGCTCGACAGTAAAACAGCCAAAGCATCCATCAAAGCATTTTGATGGTTGGGCGCAAAAATCAGGGGAGTATTTTTAGGAATATTATCCAGTCCGCTGATGGTAATGCGGCGATGAATGAGCATGTGTAAAAATCGGGCATAAATCCTGAGTAAATCGTATCCTATGGAATATTTTTCATGCTTCATGGAGTGTGACTTTTTTGTGTGACCAGAAATAAACAAGTGTCAGACCGCTTATAATGTGCCATATTCCCCACCAGGCAGCAATGATTGTCATGCCGCCGAGTTCCATTTCGGGCGGAAATATTTTTGGGTTAAACATCAGGGCAAGTGCCAGACCGGAATTTTGGATTCCTGTTTCGATGGTCAGCGAACGCCGGTCGGACTGAGGTATTCGCATCACTGTACCCGACAAAAACCCTGTTCCAAGGGCAAGAAGATTATGTGCAAGAACAATAAAAAACACGAGTTTAATAGAATTATTAAAATGTTCGAAATTGGAGGTCAGCAGAAAAATTACCAATCCTATGAAAAACAGAATGGAGCTTGTTTTAATAGGCTTTTTAATTTTGGAGGTGAGCTGTGGAAATTTTGAAGAAACCAACACCCCAATTATGACAGGAATGCCTAAAAGTAAAAATACTGTTTGGAAAACCTGAACTTCGTCAATGGTGATGGGGCGCAGCAGTTCACCTGCAGCCTTGTTGTAATGTTGAATATAAAAATCGCCCCACAGGGTGAAGTTGAAAGGTGTCATAAATATTGCAAGAAGCGTGGCAGTAGCAGTTAATGTAACCGAAAGGGCAATATTACCCTTGGCACCGGCACTCATAAAGTTGGAGATATTTCCACCCGGACAGGCGGCTACCAAAATCATCCCCAGTGCGACTGTAGCTGTGAGGTTGAGCAAAATTACCAGCAAAAATGTTAGGGCAGGAAGTAAAACAAATTGCGATACAAGCCCTGTAAGATATGATTTGGGATTGGTAATAACACCTTTAAAATGTGAGAGGTTAATGTCGAGAGCAACACCAAACATTATAAATGCCAATGCAATATTAAGTATGTGAACCCCACCGGCCGAAAAATTAAGCCGGATATGATCAAGAACCTCCAATGAATTATGCATATCCTGATTAAAAATCTGCAATAATACTAAAATTCATCATTGTTTTGGCAGTCAAAATATTAAACTACAATCCACTTTTCGGCTTAGAAATTGCAATGTTTTTTTTCCTAATTTTGTTCCCAATCCAAAAAAACAAGCGTATGAAAAATCTAATGTTACTTTTTGCAGCACTTATCTTTTCAAGCCTTACCTTAATCGGTCAGGTTGATAAAATGAAAGACATCCTGGAGGATGAAACCGATACCGAAAATTTTACGATGCGGTTTTTTAATGCATTGGACGGCCAGCCCATCATCGATGGCAATGTAAGCATCGTGGATGCAGGCGAATTTAAAACCGATCAGGAAGGCAAAGTTAAATTTCCACGAATGGATGATCAGGTATTATTGATGACCTTTTCGGCTGATGGTTTTATTACCACAAACATTAAAACTGAAATTGTAGCCGGCACAATTTTTTACAACCGGGTTTCTGTTTCTCCCGAAATGGCACTCGAAAATGTGCGCATCATCCTCGACTGGGGGCGCAACCCCGACGACCTTGATGCACACCTTTCAAAAGATAAAAAATACCATATTTCCTACCGCAACATGAAGGCTTCCGAAGATGGAGAAGCTCGCCTGGATCGCGATGACCGCGATGGCTGGGGGCCTGAAACCATCACCATCCGCGAAACCCAAACCGATGCCCACTACGAATTCTGGGTACATGATTTCACCAATCAATCCAAAGAAAACAGCAAAAAACTTTCAAAGTCGAAGGCTGTAATTAAAGTTTATGCCAACAATGAATTGCAGCACCAAATATCGGTTCCCGATGATGGCCGCGGAAATGCCTGGCATGTTTTTACCATCGATACCGGCGAAATCAATCTCACAAATTACATCACCACCAAATAGCCAAAATTAAATTGTTGCCAGTGTCCTGAAATCATTGATGCTTTTTTTCGCTTATGATCGCACTTTGCAAAAAACAAATGCTCCTTGTAATTCTGTTGGTATTTTCTACAGGAGTTATTGCAGATGAATTTGTTGTGAGATCATTCAAACCGGCACCTGCCGACCTCTCGGCCATACAATTCGAATTTTTGGATGTAAACGATGAAAAATGTGCCATTATTAAAGTGAGAACCGATTTGAGGAATCTCACTTTTGATTGCGGTAAAAATCTTGCAAAGGACATCGAAATGCGCAATGGCGAATACTGGCTCTATGTATCTCCCGGTGAAAAAAGGATTACCATTGTAAAAGATGGATTTATAACCCTGCATTATCCCATCCAAATTCCAATCGTTTCTTCAAGAGTTTATGTACTTGAAATTACAAACAAGGAAAAAGCCGCAGCCGAAACAGGCTCGATGATAATTAATACCTCACCGCAAGGAGCCGAAATCAAAATAAAAGAACTTTCAGGACTGGTAATGAATACCCCTGCAAAATTGGATGACTATCCTGCTTTTCCATATTCGGTGAGTATTTTCAAAGAGCGCTACAGGATGATCGACACCATATTAACCCTTCACCCTGGCGAAGAGATTGTCCATAATTTAGTACTGGAACCTGCATGGGGCGATTTAATCATCATTGTAGATCCCATTGATGCTGATATTTATGTGGATGACGTATTTTTTGGAACAGGAAGCCAGCAGTTGGTCAGTGCTGAAAGCGGCATCGACATTGGGAAACACAAAATCAAAGTTATTAAACAAGGTTTCACCGGGCGCGAAACGGAAATCGAAATAACCCGCGGAAACAACGGAACACAGGAATTTGTGCTTCACCCCATTCAAGGTTTTCTAAATATTCGTGTTACACCTGCTGATGCCATTGTTTTATTGAACGGATTGAATATGGGCAGCCTGCCCTTCGCCGACTCCCTGCAGGTTGGATTTTACGAACTGGATATCCGGCGCGAAAGCTATTTGCCTGTAAATAAAACCATCGAAATAAAAGCCAATCAAAGATTATCGCTATTTGAGGAACTTCAACACACCAAAACGGTCAGGATAATTTCAAACCCGCTGCAAGCAGAAATTTATCAGGATGGTAATTTTTTGGGACGCACCCCGGCGAAAATCACATTAACTTACGGAACCAATCACATCACACTAAAAAAGGCAAATTTCGAAGATCTCACAACCGAATTAACCGTCACGCAAGCAACCGAGCGGTTTGACCTCAACCTTGAGCCAAAAAAATATGCAGTAGAAATTGCATCTTCACCATCCGGAGCAAGTATTTATGTTGATAATGTTTGGATAAACGAAACTCCCGCAAACCTGAAAGTGCCCTACGGGACATATCACCTGATGATCGAAAAGTCAGGATACTTCAGAAAAAGAAAAACCATTCCCGTTAAGCACGACAAGCAACGGTTTAATTTCAGGCTGAAAACGCTGAAACACTTGCGTGTTGGATTTATAAAAGGCGCGGAATCATGGGGAGGTGAATTAACTTATGTTGACAATCTTGTAGGAATGGGACTGGGATATTTCAAGCCACCCCATCTTGAATTTGCCCATGAAATCGACCACCCTAACATTGAGCCCGGGGATTATTATGATCTCGAACCTTCGGGGTTGGCAGGCAAGGTAACCAACAGCGATTCGTTGAATTATAAAATTTCAGGAAAAGTCCATATTTTTTTTAACAAAGCACCAACATTTTCAGCGGTCTTAGGAATGGCAGTCGGCAGAATCCATTATTCGGAGGTTTATCAGGCAGAAAATAATTACGAATACCGCTACTCCTCCGATTACATCCGCACCGGCGAATATTTTTCCGTAGCCAAAAAAGGCAATCTCAAAGTAAGCCCCATACTTGGAGTGTCTGCACGCATCTTCCGCTATCTGTACGCAAATGCCGAGTATTGGTTTTTTACCGAAAAAGGAACCTCCTTTTTTATTGGCGGGGGTATTTGCATTCCTCTTCGTTAGCATTTTCTTTTAAAGCACTATTGATCAATCATCTCAACATTTTTTCGGTGATCTCACAAAAGAAATTATCCTTTCAACTTAAAGTGATTATTTTTGCACCCTTCAATAACAAGATAATCATTTAATGATGGAAAAATTAAAACAATCGAAAGTAGCAGCATTGCTCAAGAGTACCGATTATGACCGTATGGTGAACGTAAAAGGCTGGGCAAGAGCACATCGCGGAAGTGGAAAAATATCATTTATTGCCTTAAACGATGGATCAGTCATACATAATATTCAAATTGTTGTTGAAAGGGATAACTTTAACCAGGAAATGCTCAAAGGGATTACCAACGGAGCGGGAATTTCGGTAAGCGGAAAATTGGTACAGTCGATGGGCAAAGGACAGAATGTTGAAATAGTTGCCACTGAAATAGTACTTTACGGAACTGCAGATCAAGAGCTTTACCCCCTGCAGAAAAAAGGACACAGCATGGAATTTTTGCGCAGCATAGCGCACCTTCGCCCTCGCACAAATACTTTTGGAGCAGTATTAAGAATTCGCCATGCCCTGGCTTTTGCCATCCACAAATATTACAACGACAGAGGATTTTACTATTTGCATACCCCAATTATTACCGGCTCAGATGCCGAAGGAGCCGGGGAAATGTTTAGGGTAACCACCCTGGATCCTGTAAAGCCTCCCTTAAATGAATCAGGTGAAGTAGATTACAAAGAAGATTTTTTTGGAAAAGCAACCAACCTCACCGTCTCGGGGCAACTCGAAGGAGAACTTGGTGCAACAGCACTTTCGCTGATTTATACCTTTGGCCCGACATTCCGCGCCGAAAACTCCAATACCCCGCGGCATCTTGCCGAGTTTTGGATGATTGAACCGGAAATGGCGTTTTACGACATTCAGGATAACATGGATTTGGCAGAGGATTTCCTCAAATACCTCGTGCAATACGCCCTCGATCATTGCATTGATGACCTGACCTTTCTCAACAATATGATTGATAAAGGACTGCTGGAAAGATTAAAATCGATTGTGGAAGTAAAATATGAACGCCTCACCTATACCGAAGCCATCGCTATTCTGGAAAATTCAGAGCGCACATTTGAATTTCCCGTAAGTTGGGGTGTTGATTTACAATCGGAACACGAAAGATATTTGGTAGAACAACATTTTAAAAAACCTGTGATATTAACCGATTACCCCAGGGATATCAAAGCATTTTACATGAAACAAAATGATGATGGTAAAACGGTGCGAGCTATGGATGTACTTTTCCCGACCATTGGCGAAATTATTGGCGGCTCGCAACGCGAAGAAAATCTGGAACGTTTGATGCAAAGGATTAAAGAAATGAACATTGCTGAAGAAACATTATGGTGGTACATCGAAACCCGCAAATACGGAACAGTACCTCACAGTGGTTTTGGACTTGGTTTTGAAAGAATGGTGCAATTTGTTACAGGCATGAAAAATATCAGGGACGTCATACCATTTCCACGAACCCCTAATAATGCAGAGTTTTAATAATTTTAATTTATTTTTGACAATTAAGAACACTACCGGGGAAATTTATTTAAATTTACAAAACACAATTTAACAATATCTGATTCATGGGTAAACAAGGGCTTTCACAAAGTCAGAGATTAGCGCAGGTTCAAAAGCTTTCTCCTCAGCAAATCATGCTGATGAAATTGCTGCAGATACCTACCATGGCCCTTGAACAACGCATAAAGCAGGAAATAGAAGAAAACCCTGCCCTGGAGGATACCGGTGAAATTGACGATGAAATGAATGAAGGCCAGGAAGAGGACTTCGAAAATGAATTTGATGATAAAGACAGTGATGAGTTTGACTTCAGCGATTATATCGGCGATGATGATATCCCATCCTATAAACTTCAGGCCAACAATTACAGCAAGGATGATGAGCACAAAGAAATTCCCTACGCCTCGGGCAGCACTTTCCACGATCATTTATTCGCCCAGCTTGGCCTTCGCCGCCTTGACGAAAAGCAATTGACCATTGCCAATACAATAATTGGTAATCTGGACGACTCGGGATATTTGCAACGCGAGCTGAATGCCATGGTCGATGACCTTGCCTTTACGCAAAACCTCATGGCAACAAGTTCTGAAATCCTGGAAGTTCTGAGGGTTATTCAGGAACTCGACCCTGCGGGAGTGGGTGCCCGTAACCTTAAAGAATGTTTGCTCATACAGCTTCGCCGCAAACTTGACGAAAATCCGGACAGAGACCTGGAATTGCCCATTTTAATTCTCGACAGATACTTCAACGAATTCACCAAAAAGCACTACGATAAAATTTTAAAGAAAGCCAGGATTACCGATGAACAGTTGAAAATTGCCATCGATGAAATTCTTAAGCTAAACCCAAAACCGGGAAACTCGATGGGCGAAACCATCAAAACCAATCAATATATTTCCCCCGATTTTATGATCAACATCAACGATGGCAAGCTTGAGCTGACACTTAATTCGCGAAACACACCTGAACTCAGGCTTAGCAGAACCTACATGGAGATGATGGAGGATTATTCGGCAGATAAAAGTAAAAAAAGTAACCAGAAAAAAGAGGCCATGCTCTTTGTGAAACGCAAAATTGACTCGGCCAAATGGTTTATCGATGCCATCAAGCAACGACAAAACACCCTTTACATCACCATGCAGGCCATCATGAATTATCAAAAGGAATATTTTCTTACCGGCGATGAAACCAGGCTTCGGCCAATGATCCTGAAAGATATTGCAGATATTGTCCACCTTGATATTTCTACCATTTCGCGTGTCGCTAACAGTAAATATGCACAAACACCCTATGGAACCTTTTTACTTAAAACATTCTTCTCCGAAAAAATGCAAACAGATTCCGGCGAAGAGGTTTCAACACGTGAGATAAAAAAAATCCTGCAGGATTGTGTGGACGGCGAAGGAAAACAAAAGCCACTTACAGATGAACAACTTACGAGCATTTTAAAGGAGAAGGGGTACAACATAGCACGAAGAACAGTAGCAAAATATCGCGAACAACTTAACATACCTGTCGCGCGCCTGCGCAAAGAACTAAAATAAACTTTTGCTTACTTCACGAATCATGTAGATGGAAAAACAAATTGCCCTTTTCATATCAAAAGTTTTTAATCCCCTTGTTTTTGTAGTCTTTTTCCTGGCCATCACTTTTAATATTCAATTCTATATTTCAAGCTCCATTCCACAAAATGCCAGATGGATGATTTTAGGATTGGTAACAATTACCACCTTTGTAATTCCGGCACTTATGGGAAATATTCTGCTCAGGTTGTTAATAAGCAAATTCAATATGCGCAAGCGGGATGCAAAACTCATTCCTTTGGCCATCGCAGCAGTTTTATACATTTTTACCTATCATCTGCTGGACAGGGTTAACCTGTCGCCGATTTTCAACCTTTTTATTCTCGGTATGGCCAGCCTTGCTATTATTTCAATGCTCATCATGATGAAATATGAAATCAGCATTTACATGATTGCTGCAGGTGCATTGCCGGGTGGGTTTACAGGCCTGCACCTTACATTAAATGTTAACATGAGTTTTTATATCATGCTTTCAGTGATTTTGGGAGGCATCATTGGTTTTTCACGGCTTTATCTTGACAAGCACAAACCGCACGAAATTTATGTGGGATTTATTATGGGAGCTTTGGTAATGTTGGCTCATTACCTGTACCTATGATGACTCTGTAAGAAATTGGTACTACTGCAATCTGTGTGGAATATAAAAAATGGACAGTCAGAAAAGCGGGCAATCTGTAATATTTTTTAATACCCGGGCATAGCCACTAAAATGGCATCAGCGAAATTCCCACAGAAATCGGATAGGTGTTTGGGCCTTTGTTTTTGGTAAAAATCCCTGTCAGGGAATAAAACCCTGTAATGTTGATAAACTTCCATCCAATGCGGCCGGTAACCCCATATCTGAAACTTTCGATGTTTGGCACATCTTTAAATTTCACAAAAAGCTCATCATTTGTATCGTAAAGATAATCGTCACCACGGTATTTTGTGTGACTATCGACAAGAAAGCCAATTTTAAAACCCAAAGAAGCTCTGACATCACTTTTGGTTCTCAATCTGAACTCGAATGGAATATCGAAATAGGTGTACGAAATCTTGTTCTTTTTATAATCGGTACCCGGATAGAGGGAGCTGATGGGATGCAATCCTGAAACGTTGGTGGAATCTTCGATTACAAAAGCATCCATTTTAAGGTTGTGCGATCCAATACCAAAACCAAAGGCAAAACTAAAATTACTTTTAGCAATTCGATAATCATACAAACCGGCAAAGTCAACACCAAGGTTAAAAAATTTTGAATCAACCGAATCGGGCATGTTCACATAAAAGTCGTTGGTAATTGTAAAAATTGCACTGGCTTTTTTGCGGGTACTTTCATCAACGATTTGGGAAAAGCCCTGAAAACCAATAAAAAGTGTGAATAATAGTATGACAATTCTTTTCATAGACTGTATGGTTGAAAACGGATAAAATGAATAGCTGGCCAAAATAAATGATTTACTTTATGAATTACCTTGTGTTAACTTTTAAAAACTTTAAATATTTCATCGCCATTTATTTTTCACCTTCTCCAACTATTTCAAGGGTAGTGGAAATCCTGCAGTTTTCTTTGTTGTCGTCCATATAAAAAATGTAAACGGGGCCTTCGTTCCTAAGCATATCAACGATTACAGGAAAATCACTCATGTGATAATAAAAATAAAACAGGTTGTACCTCTTCTCGGTTTCGGGCAATTGGCATCCATCTGTCATAAAATTAATGTACCCGATAAAACCCTCGGCAGCCGTAATCATAATTACTGCCTTTGTATCGCTGTTGCCTGAGCGTGATGAAAATAGCATGTATGAATACTTTTCAATCGTTTTAACTTCAATTCCTTTTCCCATGTCAAATTGTTTTGTTTATACAAAGATGCAAACTTTTCTTTAAAAACCTTTAAATTAATCCAAAAGAGTAAAAATGAGATTTAAAAAATTCCCGAGAAATTTTCCTGGTTATCAGCTTAGTTATCCTTTAATCACCGCCATGGGCGTAAGTTCAACCACCATATCCACAAGATCTTTCTGGTTTTCCATCACGATATCGATGTCTTTGTAAGCTCCGGGCGCTTCGTCCAGATCGCGCGTACTGCGCAGTGCATGGATTACTCCTTTTGCATCCAGGGCTTTGGTTTCAACTTCGAGGCTCAGTTCGCGCATTGCCTGCTTGCGACCCATTTTTCGCCCGGCACCGTGCGAGCAGCTCTGGAAACTTTCGGGGTTTCCTTTTCCCCGAACAATGTAGCTTTTGGTTCCCTGCGATCCGGGAATAATTCCGGTTTCCCCATCACGGGCGCTGGTGGCTCCTTTTCGGTGCACCAGTACATTGGTTCCAAAATGGTTTTCCCAACGGGCATAGTTATGGGCAATGTTGATTAAATCCTCAACTTCAAAACTTTTTCCTATAATTTTCCTGAAAGTCATCAGAATGTTATCCATCATCAGCTTACGGTTGGCAAAGGCAAAGTCAACACAATATTGCATTTCCGCCAGATAATCTTTGGCTTCCCTGGTTTCAACAGGCAGAAAGGCCAGGTCATTTTTGCTATCCACCGCAGTGAACCACATTTCGTTAAAGTGCTTTGCCACTTTGTTGTAATGGGCAGCCACTTTCAAACCGATGTTTCGGCTTCCAGAGTGGATCATAATCCAGATTTTTCCATCATTCCCTTTCTGAATTTCGATGAAGTGGTTTCCTCCACCCAACGTTCCGATCTGCTTCATTGCAGCCACAAACTGACGTTCAACAATCCCATATTTTACAATATTCTCGGTTGAAGGCATCAGCAATGCATCCTGAGCAGTTTTTTGATGATCGAAACCCAGGGGAATCAGCTCACGGATTCCGTTCATTATTTTTTTGATGTTTTTCCTGTCCAGTGTTTCCAAGTTGGTTTTCATTGCGCACATACCACAACCAATGTCAACACCCACTGCATTTGGAACGATTACGCCTTTGGTTGCAAGCACCCCTCCAATTGGCATTCCATAGCCCTCGTGTGCATCAGGCAATTTCGCCACATGCTTGAAAGCAAAAGGCAGGTTGGCCAGGTTTCGTGCCTGGGCTTCGGCTCCGGGTTCCAGATCGTTCAACCACATTTTTACCGGGATTCGCTCAGTAGAAATTACTTTTTCCATTTTATATATTTTCAAAAAATCAAAATCATTAAAAAAAATATTATTGTTTTACTGAGTCTTTCGTGCAGCGGCTCAATGGCCACTGCAAGAAAGTCAGATTTGGTTTACCTTGCGGTTGAGAAGATTTCTTTCAATTGTTCCACAACGCCGCTGGTTCCAAGCAAAGAGATGTTGCTGATTTTATCAGCTATTTTCTCAACAAATTCCATTTCTTTGATTTTCCAGACCATTGCGTTGTCTTCCATCAATTTGGCCGTGTTCAACATGCTCCGTGTGGAAGCTGTTTCTTCACGTCTTGTGATTGTATTGGCTTCGGCCTTTTTTTGAGCTACAAGTACCTGGTTTAAAATTTGACGTATTTCGCCAGGCAAAATAATATCCCTGATACCACATTCGAACAACTTCAATCCAAGAGGCTCCAATTTACCCTTGACCATGCCAAGTATTTTATCAGAGATGGCCTCTTTTTCAGCAAGCAATTCATCGATGTTCAATTTACCGATGTATTCTCTCAAAGCAAGCTGAATCAAAATGTAAAGCTGTTTTTCAGCATCCTTGTTGTCGATGACTGCTTTTTGGGCATCCGTAATTTTGTATAAGGCCTGGAGGTTCACCCGCAAAGAAGCTTTGTCTTTGGTAAGGATTTCCTGACCAGATACTTCCATCACCTGCTGACGGGTATCAATTTTGTAGAAGAGGACAGGGGTTAAACTTTTCCAGTAAAAATAAATACCACTTTCAACTTCACCCGCAAACTTGCCGTCCTCAAACATCAATCCGCGCTGATATGTTTCAACAACAACAGTTTGGACAAACTTAATGATTTCCGGCTTGTTTATAATTTTGCGGATTTTACCCTCAGGTACCTCCCCTTCAAGGTCGAAAATGTCGAAAGTATTATCGTTCACCCATTTCCAGTAAGCGTATTTTCCTGATGTCAACACACCCTGAAAAATGCCGTCTTTAAAATGAATTGCAATTTGGTTTTCCTTTACATCCACAACATTCAACATGCCGGCAAGGATTTCATCTTTTAAAAGAACTTTCAACTCGATGGGAGTTTCAAACCGTTCGGCAAGGTTGTATCGCAATACATTTTCACCAAACCCAATCCAATACTTACCGGCCTGGAGTACCCGTTGGTATTCTTCATTTTTAAATACCAGTCCAACGGTACCGGTTGTAATTCTCACTCTTTTCATAGCATTATTTATTTAGGTTGAATAAATCGTTTTTATTATCACGTGTTTCTGTTTTCATATTTTTGATATTGTGCATTTTGATGCGTTAATTGTTATTTGTTATTCGTTAATTGCTGAGTGAAGCGAAATCCCGACACTTCGGGATTATTCGTTATTTGTTTTTTGCTATTCGATATTCGTTGTTCGCTATTTAAATTTACTAATCCTAGCTTCCGGATTTAAACACCTATTAACTATTAACCAATAACTTTTAACTAATTAACCAATCAACCAATCAACCAATCAACCAATCAACCAATCAACCAATCAACCAATTACCATTCTTCGTCTTATGCAAAAAAAAGAATCCGGAGCAAATCGGCACCATCAATATGAAACGGAAGATTTGTTGAGCAGGAAATTGCCATCATGATTCATAAGCCAGGAGTTCATAATACCACCGGGAAAACAAAACTCCGGGTTTAATCCTTCCGGGATTATAGCTCATCACAGCGCATTCAGGCGGTATCCCAAATCTTTCAGGTTGCAAACCGACTGTTTCTTAAAACGAAAACTCATCTTTTGAAACCGGCCCGGCTGCTCCGGAATCCCTGTTTAATAGGAAGGTAAATTTACAGTTTACCAGTTTAGCAGCGTATTCAGCGCTGGTTACGATACTCTAACCACTGAGTTACATTAGCAGCCAATTAAGGGGCTAAAGAAGGGAGTCGAACCCTCATCATTCGTATTATTCGGAAAACAGCAAGGCAAACAGGAGCATATTGTTACCGATGAGGCGCAATACTACCGGGCTATACAGAAACCCTGGTCAGGCCTTACCTGCTCTACCTTTTCCACGCTTCCACAGGGGAAGATCTTTTTGTGCATAAGGCACAATATCAATTTTTTCAATGAACGTATATTCTCTGTTTTGTTAATAACAATGCAAAGTAATTCTACTACTACGCATTTTATTTGCGTAATTAAAATTATTTTTAAAAATTTTCTTTTCTATTTAATCACAATTATTCATTCCTGAATGTCAAATGTTTTAGTTGAACAAATTTGGGTGTCGGAGTGGAATTTCCCAAAGGGATCCCTTCGGGAGAACCCCCGTGAACCTGAACCACAACCAGGCGGAAAAACCAACATTTCCTGCCGACACAGCAGTATGGAAGGGGATTAAACCCTCGTCTCCGCCGTGAAAGGCCTACGAGATAGCCACTACTCTGCCACACCCTCTTTTGATGTCAGATGTTTGATGTTGGATCTGAAATCAATGAACTTTATTGTGGAAATAGTAGGGATCTTCCGTAGGAATCCCTTTGGGAGAACCTACGTCCCCGGATTAAAAATCCGACGCTATACCAACTCAGCTACATTTCCATTTTTTGGCAATAAAAAAGCCCGACTTTCCGGCCGGGCTTTTAATAGGTGTTATGTGGGTGTTTGGTTCACATCATACCTTTCCCGGTGGATATAGTTTCTCCATTATAAAAAGAACTGAATCTTCGTAATACATGCTGCAAAGCGCATCAATGCCATTATGTAAATGTTGTTTTGTCATATTTTTTTCCATAAAAAAACCCGGACTTTCATGCCCGGGTTTCTAAAATATCATTTTGTTCAATCGTTTAAACATGCAAACATTTTAGTTCCCGGACTTTATTTTCCTCATCACTTTTCAGTGGTAAAAATGAATTCTCTATATGTTGCTTTTGAATCATTTAAAATTTCCTTTATTTAATTTGACGCTGCAAAAGTAATTGCATTTTATAAACTACCAAATTTTTAATGAAGTTTTTTCATTTTTTTTATTTTACTACGCAATGTAAATGCGTACTGTCATTTATAATATATACTTTTGCCCCTTAAAACACTTAGCAATATGCCTGTAAACAGAAATGCGCTCATCCGCTATAAAACCATCGACCAATGCCTGCAAAACAGGTATCGCACCTGGACACTTGACGACCTGATAGAAGCCTGCTCGGAAGCACTGTACGAATACGAGGGCGTAACAAAAGGCATAAGCAAACGCACCGTTCAGGCAGACATTCAGATGATGCGCAGCGAAAAAATTGGCTACAATGCCCCCATCGTGGTGAGTGATAAAAAATATTACACATACGATGACCCTGACTACAGTATAACCAACATTCCGCTCACCGATAAGGATTTGGATAAACTTGGTGAGGTAACTGAAATTTTAAAACAATTCAAGGGGTTTTCGCACTTCGAAGACCTGGGGCTCATGGTGCAAAAACTTGAAGATAAACTATCGGCAGCCAAAACCCAGCAACCATCGGTTATCGAATTTGAAAAAAATGAATTGCTTATAGGGCTTGAATACATTGGAATCCTTTACCGAGCCATTCGAAATAAGCAGGTACTGGATGTGTGGTATCAGAGCTACAAAGCCAAGCGTCCGGGAAAAATGATTGTGAACCCCTATCTGCTAAAGGAATATCGCAACCGCTGGTTTTTGGTGGGCAAAAGGATGAATGAAAAACCAATCCTTCACCTTGCCCTCGATCGTATTAAGGATATTGATCTGAATAAGGAAGAAGATTTTCAGGAAGCCCCTGAATTTGATCCGGAAACCTTTCACAAAGACGTAATCGGGGTAACCGTGACCGGGATGCGCCCGGTGAATGTGTACCTGCTCTTTGACCACGACCAGGCTCCGTATGTGCTCACCAAGCCCTTGCATCATTCACAAAAAGTGGTAAGAGAATCAGAAAAAGGTGTGGAAATAAATCTAAAGGTGAAGCTTAATTACGAACTTGAGCGCGAAATACTTGGTTTTGGTTCAGGAGTTCAGGTTCTTGCACCGGAAAGACTTCGCCAAAAAATTGCCACTATTCTTAAAAAAGCTGCCGGCAAATACCCGGATGCGGGCTAATTTTTATGGCATACACGGAAAAGGCTTTGAAAACGGTTGATGAGCTGCTAAGATTAGCAACCTGCTAAAGGGATGAAAAAATCAAAACACCACAAATTTTAATTTTTTCGGGAAGGTAAGTATTTTGAATTACCCAAAAGAGCAGGATATTTTCCAAATGTGGCTCATCATTTTTTTACCTCCAGCTCGCGAAGGGTTTCCATTTTCCTGCGTTCTAAAAATTCTTTAATTCCTTCAAGGTGTTCCCTTACCCTTTTGTGACCAAATTCGTAAATTTTACTGACCATGCCATCCAGAAAATCGCGGTCGTGCGAAACCAGAATGAGGGTTCCATCGTATTTCATCAGGGCTTGTTTCAAAATATCTTTGGTCCGCATATCGAGGTGGTTGGTAGGCTCGTCCAGGATTAGGAGGTTGTAGGGTTCGAGAAGGAGCTTTATCATTGCCAGTCTTGTGCGCTCGCCTCCGGAGAGTATTTTTACCTTTTTATCGAGATCGTCACCACCAAACATAAAAGCGCCTAAAATATCTTTTATTCTGCTGCGAATTTCGCCCTTGGCTATATCATCGATGGTTTGAAATACTGTGAGTGCTTCGTCTAAAAGTGAGGCCTCATTCTGTGCAAAATAACCTGCCATTGTATTATGCCCCAGGGTGAGTTTTCCTCCAAATGCTATCTCGCCCATTATAGCTTTGATGAGGGTGGATTTCCCTTCACCATTTTTACCCACAAAGGCAACCTTTTCGCCACGTTCGATGGTAAAGGATGCCCCCGAAAACACCAAATGGTCTCCATAAGTTTTTGATATATTTTCAGCTATCACAGGGTAATTTCCTGATCGGGGGGCGGGGGGGAAACGCAGCTTCAGGTGTGAAGTATCCACTTCATCCACCTCCAGAATTTTTAGCTTTTCCAACATCCGCACCCGCGATTGTACCTGATTGGTTTTGGAATATGTACCTCTGAATCTTTCAATAAACTCCTGATTGTCTGCAATCATTTTTTGTTGCTCATCGAAAGCTTTTTGTTGCTGCCTGCGACGATCCTGACGAAGGACAAGATATTGTGAATAGTTGACTT
>JAIOZV010000034.1 GCA_021740425.1 Bacteroidales bacterium
TCATTTGCTAAAATCGGGAAAGGTGAGGCATTTTGGCGTTTCCAATTTCACGCCCTTTCAGTTTGATTTGCTGCAATCGCGTCTGGATTTTGAACTGGTAACCAATCAGGTTGAAATTTCAGTTTTGGAGATGCAAACTTTGCATGATGGCACTTTGGATCAGTGCCAGCAAAAAAGAATCAGCCCCATGGCCTGGTCGCCGTTTGGTGGAGGAAGAATCTTTGCCGGAAATTCGGACAAGGAACAGCGTGTAAGAAATGAGCTTTTCAAAATCGGGAAAGAATTGGGAGGCGCTGCTATTGATCAGGTGGCTTTAGCCTGGCTGCTAAAACATCCTTCCAAAATTATTCCTGTGCTTGGAACGGGTAATGTGGAAAGAATTCGCAGCGCTGCCGAAGCTTTGGATTTGGAGTTAAGCCGCGACCAATGGTTCAGGATTTGGGCTGCAAGTGCAGGACATGAGGTGCCGTAGGTCGCATAATCCAATAGACCAAACTTTTTGGTGCGGAAAGCATGTCTCTGTAAATTTATCAAAGAGTTATGCCATGAAATAATGGGAAATATTGAGCATTTTTTTTGTGGATAAAGCAATAACAATGACAACTATAACCATTAAAAACAGCACGAGCTTTCCAAAAACAAATTTTGAATCACCACAGGAGCTTTTTGCATACCTAAGGGATATACTTTCTACGGTATCTTTATTCCTGGAGGATGATGAAGATTTGCCGGAAACCAATTCGTGTTTCAATCGAAAATGCTGAAGCTGGTGGTGAGGATGATCTTTTTGACTTCAGGGGATGATTGTTCGGGAAAAACCGGGAGTGGTTGCATACCTCAAAAGCAGACAGCTAACCAAACCGTATCTCAAAGCAAAACGGTTTATTGAGGAAGGTTAATATGAATTGGTTGACCTACGAAAACGAGAAGCTAAAAGCCAAAACAAATTCGATTTTCAGATCACAAGAAAATATCGGGCTTATGGTTATATCAATGAAGAAAACCAACTTATTGTTACTGATATTTTTGATCATCAATAGGTATTTGAAAATTCAACCGGCTGTTTTGGGTTAGCTCTTGGGTTGTATTTAAAATCATAAGCTTTAAGTTCACCATCTGATTCTTCGATGAAATCAATTTCTTTTTAAAAAAAATCATGCTGCCAACTGCACAAATTCCGATGAATTTGTGCAGTTGGCAGCATGAATTTCTCAATAGAACGTGGATTACTTATAAATTCCCCGGTCGAAATTACTGAGCCACTGCCATGATATCTTTAATTGGGATATTATCCAACATGCCGGTAACATCCTTTTCATCTTCAAAACCATTGCAGTTGAATGTGAAAAGTGTGGATCCAAAAGCCAACTGAACGTTATAGTTTACCGATCCATCTTCGCCGGTATTTTTGGTGAGCAGGGCTTTTTGGCCATCAATTTTTATCTTTTTTTGATTGGGGTCGCTGGCAATAAATACGGGCATGTTGAGCAACAAATTCAAACCTCCGAGCAAGGGTGAGTCGCTCACAATTTCGATGGAAGCATCATGGGTTTCCGTTTTGTAATTACGGGTTACAAAAAGTCCTGCAAAACCTGCATTCACACCGGTTACATTATCTTCTTCATCCACTTTTGTCATACCCTGCAAATTATCAGGAAGCAAAGCAAGAATATCGCGGCCAATGGCCTGATTTATTTCTTGCAGCATTTGCTGCAGATTGAAACGGGCATTTTCAAGGTTTCCCGATTTATATTCAGAACTTGCATTGCCGAGCAGGGCTTCTGCTTCCTGCGCCTGCACGCTTGCGGCAATCAAAATGGCAATAGCCAAACTTATAAACAGCTTTTTCATCATTCTCCCAGCTCCTTTTTAATGTTTTCGATGTCGATATTTTCAGAAGCTTCCATCATTTCAGCTTCATTTTCAAAGTTAATTCCTTCAGTTACCAATACCGATGTTTGACCGATGGGAACGCTGAGTTTATAACCCGAATATTCATCATATTCAATAATTCCTCTGTGCCCTCCCAATGTTACGTTTTTGTAATCCTGATCCGAAGTACTGGCATAGGCACCACTTGCCAAATACATATTGGCAGCAGTTAACATGGCGGCATCATTGCCGATGGTTACCTTAAACTGCTTATCGTCCTCACGGTAAACGCGCTCGATTATCAATCCGACAAATCCAATACCTGTGCTGGCCACAAGGTCTTCGTCCTTTACCATTGGTAAGCCGTTAATTTTTTCGGGCAGGCTTTCAAGTACATTGTTTCCCATTTCGAGTTCAATACCAAGTATGGCTTGCCGTACGGCAAAACGGGCATCAGCGTATTGCTTTGCATCGAATGACTTTTCGGCTTCGCTGATGTTTGCAAGCACATCCGGGGGCGTGGTGGTAAGGCCTTCGCCACGGGTATTTGAGGGCGAGTTGCTGTTTGAATTGTCTCTTCCATTGATTCCGGTATTTGTGTTTCCGGGGTTTTCTTTCCCGGCATCTTTTCCAAACACTTTTTCAATGGCTTTGTCTTCGGTTTTATCCTTTAGCTTTTTAAGGAATTTGCTTTGTGCAGAAATTGGCTGAACCGCCAAAATTCCCACAAGCATGGTTAGCAGTAATACAATTGAAGTTTTTCTCATGACCATTAAATTTTGACAGCAAAATTAGATTTTCTTTAGATTTTCAGCCTTGTTATCTGTAAAATATTTCTTCATTCACCGTTTGCCAGCCGACACTCACCGATTTGCACTTGAAAAAGGCATCGGGATGATCCTACTTTTGTTGAAACATTTTTTAATTGTTGAACTTTAAAAATTTACAACTATGTCGATAGAAAACAGATCAAGAACACTCATTTTTGCGGTAATCATTATCGCGGCCGGCGCTTTACTTTTGCTCAGAAGTGTTGGTATTTTACCCTGGGAAGTAAGCCGTGTTTTGCTTTCGTGGCAAATGCTGCTCATTGTTATCGGGGTTTTCAACATCTTTTCCTCACAACATAAAGTAAGTGGGTATATTTTACTGGGGATTGGAGGCTTTTTCATGCTTGACAAATTTTATTACTGGGACATCAGTTTTTGGCAGGTATTCTGGCCCATGGTACTTATAGGTGTTGGTGTTGCAGTATTGGTCAATTATCAAAAAAACCAAAGGTTTGGCTACCACTTTAATCATGATGGGATGCGAGATAAAGGAAGTGATAACGATGATTATATTGATGAGGTAACTATTTTTAGCGGCACCGAAAAAACCATTACCAGCCAGAATTTCAGAGGTGGAAAAATAACCAGCATTTTCGGAGGATCCGAAATCAATCTTTCGCAAGCCAATCTCTCGCCCGAAAGAAATAGCATTGAAGTTGTTTCGATTTTTGGTGGCTCAACACTTATTGTTCCCCCCGATTGGGACGTAAAAGTGAATGTAACCGCAGTATTTGGTGGTTTTTCTGACAAACGCTACAAAAGAACAGGTGTCGAAAAGGACTATAATAAATTTTTAAATGTTCAGGGCGTAGTAATTTTTGGAGGCGGCGAAATCAAAAGCTATTAGCATAAGTAATTAAAATACATGCTTTAACGTTTAATAAAATTATTCTTGAATATGCTTAACCCAATCGTATCAAATAAAAAACATTTTTTAATTTATGTCCTGTCGATGGGGTTTATTCTGCTGGCTCATTTTATTATCCTGTATTTTTCATTCAATTTTTCCCTTGAAATTGCCATTTCCGATGCTGCCATCTACACCACAATGATTTTTTTACTGGGAATCGGAATATGGTATATTGTAAAATATCTTGCTATCAGCGAGCAGAAATATCACCTGATTTTGGCCGACCATCTCATTACCGGTGGAATCCTTGTCCTGATATGGCTTTTCAGTGGCTATTATTCACTATCTCTGATTTTTAAGGATGAAACCCGCTATCTTAATTTCCTCGATGATTCCTTACCCTGGCGTTTTGTTTACCTTATCATGGTGTATGCCCTGTTGGTGATGATTTATTATCTCATTAATTATTACAGGCAATACCACGAAAAAGTATTGCAGGAATCGGAATTGAAACAAACCATTCAGCAATCGGAGCTGAACATGTTGAAATCGCAGATTAATCCCCATTTTCTTTTCAACAGCTTAAACTCCATCCATTCGCTCATTTTGGCTGATTCGGAAAAAGCCAGCGAAATGTTGATGGAACTTTCTGAATTCTTAAGATACACCGTGCGCAAAGATCATAACGAACAGGTTAGTTTAAAAAGTGAGCTGGAGAATATCGAAAAATACCTCGACATCGAAAAAATCAGATTTGGAAACAGACTGGTTGTGGAAGAAGAAATTGATGAAGCCTGCCTGAACTGTAAAATTCCAAACATGATCCTCCAGCCAATTTATGAAAATGCTATAAAGCATGGGGTAAATGAAAGCACCGATACTGTAACTATTTCCACGAAATGTTCGCCTGTAAACGGCGATTTAAAAATTAGTATCGGCAATAATTATTCACCGGGAAACTTATCGAAAAGGGGAGAAGGGCTGGGTCTTGAAAATATCAAAAAAAGGTTGAAACTGCATTTTAAGCGCTCAGATTTGCTCGAAATCGAAAAAAGCAGTTTTTACTTTACCGTCCATATCATAATTCCAAAGATTGAACCGGAAAAAATTGAATCGTAAATATGGAAAAAACTACTATTAAAGCTTTGATTATTGATGATGAAGAACTTGCCCGCAAAGTTATACTCAGGTACCTCGAAAAACATCCCGAAATAGAGATAGTGGGTGAGTGTGAAAATGGCTTTGCCGGGTTAAAAGCCATCAATGAAAATAAACCGGATCTGGTTTTCCTGGACATCCAGATGCCAAAAATCAATGGTTTTGAATTATTGGAGGTGTTGGAAGAAAAACCACTCATCATATTTTCGACGGCTCACGATGAATTTGCACTCAAAGCATTTGAACACAGTGCCCTCGACTATTTGCTGAAACCCTACAGCCAGAAACGTTTTACAGAAGCAGTTGCTAAAGCACTTTCACGAATTCAAAGCGGATTGTCACAAACTGCTGAGCTGGAAAAACTGAACCATGAAAACGAAAAAAGGGAGGATTATCTCCACCGGATTGTAGTAAAAGAGGGCAGCCAGGTGCATGTAATTCCATGTGGTGAAATAATCACCCTTGAAGCTGCTGACGATTATGTGGAGATTCAGACAAAAAGCAAAAAATACCTAAAGCAAAAGCCACTTTCATTTTTCGAAACCCGACTTCATCCCGATCATTTTATCAGGGTACATCGCTCGACTATAGTTGCAGTTTCGGAAATATCCAGGCTTGAACCCTATTCTAAAGACAATTTTATCCTGATTTTGAAAAATGGCAAAGAAGTGAACGTAAGTAAAAGCGGCATGAAACTTTTAAGGGATAAACTTAATTTTTAAGCAATTCATAAAAAAAAGTATTTTTAGGCCGACAAACCAAATTCAGTGAAATGTTGAGTCGGAAAATTACGATCCTAAGTACAATAACCATCCTTCTGGCTGTCTTTTGGGTGTTGGAATCGGCAGCCACAACCGATACACTTCAATTTTCAGGAGATGAAAATTACCCCCCTTTTTCATTTATCGATAAACATGGAAATCCTGCCGGATTCACCGTAGATTTGCTTAGTGAAGTGGCTGCCCAAAGCGGCTTTGAATACCAACTTCGTCTCGAAAATTGGGAAGATGCCTATAAAAATTTGCAAATGCAGAAAGCGGATGCCATTATTGGTATGCTGCGCTCTGAAGACAGAAAACAGGATTTCTTATTTTCCACTCCCCACAGCTACCTGAGCTACATGATGATTTTAAGACCCGGAATTAAAATAAAATCATTTTCACAAATTAAGGATTTTAAAGTTCTTGTGCTGAAAAATGATGTTATGCATCAATATTTGTTGAAAATCGGGATGGATAAAAACCTCGCAACAGCAAAATCATTCGATGAGCTATTCACACTTTTCAATTCCGGCAAAGGGGATATGCTTATTGTTTCAAAAATTCATACATACTTTTATTATAAAAAATACGAGCTGTCGAAATATAAAATCACACCCTTATCACTCGAGCAATTTCCCTTTTGTTTTGCGGTTCAAAATAACAACACCAGCCTTCAGGCACAAATTAACGAAGCATTATACATATTGCATCAAAATGGAAGGTTTGATGCATTGTATGATAAATGGTTCGCAGCCAAAAAACATGAAACTATGCCTCAGTTTTTATCGGAATATTGGAGGATAGCTGCTATTTTTCTTGTAGTGTTGGTCATAGCTTTTATATTGTGGAATAGCAGTTTGAGCAGAAAGGTTAACTCTCAAAACCATCAGTTAAAAGAAGAGCTGAATGCCAAAACCATTGCTGAAAAACAATCGAAAACAGTACTTGAAAGGCTCACCATTGCTCAAAATTCTGCCGGCATTGGCATTTGGGAACTCAACCTCACCAACATGGATTTGTACTGGGATGAAGGTATGTTTCAGCTTTATGAAATAGACGATAAATTGTTTGATGCCACCTATAATGAATGGCTTTCCTCCCTGCATCCTGATGATCGTGATATTACGGCCAAAAAATTTGAAGATTGTATCAAAAATAAGCAGGATTACGATGCTGTTTTCAGAATTATCACCCCGTCAGGGAATCTCAAATACATTCGGGCTTTTGCCAAACTGGCTCTGAAAGACAACAAAAAGGCCATAAAAGCTGTGGGGGTCAACTGGGACGTTACCAAAGCCATGAAGGATGCGATGGTAACAGATGTGCTTCATGCAATTTCGCAGGCAGCAATTTTTTCGGAAAACCTGGTAGGCTTCATGGATAAAATCCGTCAGGAGTTGAGCCGTGTGGTGGATACTACAAACTTTTTTATTGGCCTTATCGAGGAAGACAGCGGAAAATTATATCTGCCCTACATGAAAGACAATGTGGAGGAGTTTACGTATTTCCCCATCCGAAACAGCATTTCCAGCCATGTGATCAACCTAAGGCAAAGCATGCTTTTTTACGCTGAGGATTTGGATAAATTACACAAAGAGGGAGTGATCGAAAGAGCCGGCGGGCAGGCAAAAGTATGGTTGGGAGTTCCTTTGCAAATCGAAAATCAGGTGATTGGACTTATCGTGTTGCAAAGTTATACCGATAGGAGTGCCATTACACCCGATCATGTTAAATTGCTCGAATACATCGCACCACAACTGAGCCTTTCCATTAAGAGGAAAAAAATTCAGGATGAGCTGGTAAAAAGCGAAGAAGTGTTGAGAAAAATCACCGGACAATTGAAGGAAGCTCAGGTAATTGCCCGAATGGGGAATTTTGAGTGGGATGACAAAAACCGCAAGTTTGCTTTTTCTGATGAAATTTATAACATTTTCGGCGTTAAAAAAGAAGCCACCAACCCCGATTTTGAAACCTTTATGGCTCTTGTTCATTCCAGCGACAGCCAGAATATTATAACAGTATTAAATGAAGCCAATTCAAACAAGACCTCTTTTGAAACTGAATTTCGAATATTTAACAAAGAAACAGGTGAGCCAAGAATCATAATAATCAAAGGTCAGCCGGTAATGCAAAACGGGGTTTATTCAGGAAGTTTTACCGGCATTTTGCAGGATATTACCGAACAAAAAGACATCGAATACGAATTGATGGCTGCCAAGATAAAAGCCGAACAATCCGACAAACTCAAATCTGCATTTCTTGCCAATATGAGCCATGAAATCAGAACACCCATGAATAGTATCCTTGGATTTTCACAAATTCTCACCGAAGCCGAAGATGAGGCAGAGCTTGAAAAATACACCAACATCATCAATAAAAATGGAGAGCACCTTCTCAGGCTCATTGATGATATTATAGATATTTCGAAAATTGAAGCCGGATTGGTGAAGGTTGACAAACATACCATCGACCTGCTATCCCTGGCGGAAACAGCTATTTTTCAGTTTGATGAAAATGATAAGGTGAAAGATGGGAGCATTGAATTGCGTCTTGTCAGACCCGAAAATCCCATCGGGCTGATCTCATCTGATCAAACAAAAATAAAACAGGTGCTGATTAATTTGATTTTTAATGCTCTAAAATTCACACAATCCGGATTTATTGAACTGAGATATCAACTTTGCAATAACCAACGGGTTCGGTTTGAAGTGGAGGATACAGGAATTGGAATTCCCGAGGATAGACTGCTTGATATTTTCGACAGGTTTATGCAGGTAAATGCCAATGAGGTTTCAAAAACCACCGGCGCCGGCCTGGGGCTTTCGCTATGCAAAGCGTACGTAAAACTATTGGGGGGTGAGATTTGGGTTGAATCAACTCTGGGGAAAGGATCCACTTTTTCGTTTGAAGTTCCTTTCGAGTATATCCACATGAATGAAATTGCCAGGGATGTTACTCCACAAGTTGCTTCAGCCTTAAAATCAGCGCCAACCATCCTGATTGCTGAGGATGATACCGACAGTTACTATTTCTTTGAGGCAGTAATGCAAAAATCAGGATTCAGGTTTATTCATGTTGAAAACGGCCAGGATGCTGTGGAAATAGCAAAAACAAACCCGGAAATCGATTTGGTGATGATTGATATTCGAATGCCGTTAATGGACGGGCTAACGGCAACAAAGCTCATCAAGTCGGCCCGGCCCAATTTGCCCGTCATCGCACAAACAGCTCACGCCATGGATAGTGATCGTCAAAAGGCGATGGAGGCTGGCTGCGATGACTATATTTCGAAGCCGGTACAGCGCAAAATTTTATTGGAAAAAATAAATAATTTGTTGTCGAATAAAAACTCAGTTGCAGGGGAAATTTAACCCCAAATTCTAATGATACTTCATTAAGCCCTCGCGAAATACTGCAAGCTCAGCGGGAAAGTCATAAAAGCCGGCAGTTACCAGCCGGCAGTCTGCAAAATTTATTAATTCCCGGGCAAAACCATTAAAAATGCAGTTATTTATAAAATTGTATTTCAATAATTTAGCATGATTAAATTGAGAAATTAACTGCTGCCCGGCTACTGTTGGCTTATTAAAATACTCGGTTTTTTCACATTAAATCAATAACCATGAAATTCGCAGAACCAAATATTATATCATTTTCAGATGACAAAAACCACAAGTTCACCATAAAAAAAGTTTTTGACTTGGGCGCAAGGGTTCATCAGGTTAAACCAATGAAATAAAAATACCAGGCAAGTATTGAAAAAGATAACATTGCGCAATTAGGCAAGAATAAACTTTACTGCTTCATATCCAATCGGTCGATCATTCCAAGTATCAAGGCAGTCATTTTGGGCTCGACAAGACTGGCAGCATCAATAACAGCATCATGACTGATGTACTCGATTTTCCCTTCGATACCCAAATCGGAAATTACCGACAAGGCAAAACAAGAGAGATTCATGTGTCGTGCCACAATAGCCTCCGGAACTGTTGACATGCCCACTGCATCGGCTCCGATAAAGCGAATATATTTATATTCAGCAGGGGTTTCGTAATTCGGGCCTGTAACGGCAGCATAAACCCCAATCTGGTAAGCGATGTTTTTTTCTTTGGCTACATCAATGGCCAGGTTGATAAGTTTTTTATCATAAACCTCACTCATATCGGGGAAACGGGGTCCGAGCCTTTCATCATTCACACCAATGAGGGGGTTTTGCCCTGTAAGATTTATATGATCTTCTACAATCATCATATCACCTACACTAAAATTCAGATTAGTTCCGCCACTTGCATTGGACAAAAACAAATGTTTTATGCCCAGATATTTCATAACCCTGATCGGGAGTGTAACTTCCTGCATTGAATATCCTTCATAAAAATGAAATCTGCCTTTCAGCGCTACAACTTTGGTGTTGTGCACTGTTCCCATAATCAATTGACCATGATGGCCTTTTACCGTTGAAACCGGGAAATGAGGAATCTCTTTGTATGAGATAGTGTGCTCAATTTTTATCTGACTAATAAAATTCCCTAAGCCTGTTCCCAATACAATCCCGATTTCCGGGTTGAAATTGGTTCTTTCTTTAATGAACGCTACTGTCTCCTGAATTTTTTTGTACATAAGTTTTAATTTGATTATTGAAATCTGCTCTGAACTCTTTATGAATTTTTGCTGTGATGGGAATGTAAAAAATGGGCAAGCCTGCTAATTCATCGTGAATTTTAGGAATGGCAATACGCATGGCATCTTTTTCGGTGGTAATAATGATTTTATTCTGGGATAAAATATTTTCGAACTTAGTTCTGATTTTCCTGAAATCATTGCCGGAATAATTATGATGATCACTAAAGGTAAGTGTATCCAATTGATTGGTCATTAAAAGAACATGCTCTTTCAAAGGATAAATATTGGCAATACCCGCAAAAAGCAGAGCCGAATTAATTTGGCCGGCAGGTAGTTTTGTGTCGGAACCAGGCAATGGCTTCAAAGTATCGTAGCTGATGTATGAAAAATACACCCGTTGATGTTCGCGGGGTTTGATTAAACCAATAATTCGACGCACGGTAATCGGCGAGAGTACTTTGGCAGTTTTGGTAATCACTATGATATCAGCACGCCGGGCTCCCCTGCGAAACTCTCTTAATTTGCCAACCGGAAATAAATAATCCTCAGGATACAAGTTGTGAAAATCGGTGAGCAGAATCGACAAACCCGGTTTGACGGCGCGGTGCTGAAAAGCATCATCAAGTAAAACAACATCGGTTTGAGGTACAATTTCCATTACTTTCATAATGCCACGGCTGCGTTTCTCATCCACAGCAACTATTACATCACTGAATTTCCGGTGAATTTGCATTGGCTCATCCCCTATTTGGCGGAAATCAGAATCTTTATCAGCCAGCCTGAAACCTTTGGTTTTGCGCTTGTAACCTCTGCTGAGAACAGCAATTTTATAATCATTTTTCAATAAAGTGATTAAGCTTTCGATATGTGGTGTTTTACCGGTTCCACCCATCGAAAGGTTGCCAACTGAAATTATTGGAAAATCAAATGCCTGAGATTTACAAATACCCCAATCGTAGCATTTGTTCCGAATGTACAATACAATGCCATAAATCAACGTAAAGGGATAAATTATAAAAAGTAAAAATCTCACCAAGACCAATATTAATTTAAAATTAAAATAAACTTTGTCGCGATTTCATTCCCAGATTTAATCATTCAAAAAAAAACTGTAATTATTTCCCAGCCACAACAGCCTGGAAGTTTTCGGTAATTATATTCACAAAATTTGTCAGCGGCCTTCTTGCCATCATTTCAACCATAGGGTTGATATCTGCAATCAACTCAAAATAACCGACAGGTGTGCTTTGTGGAGTTGCCTGAAAATGAAAAACAAGTGTAAAACTCACTTTTGATTTTTCATCTGATGGGAATTCAAACCTGCCAGGCAAGGCAACAGCCCCCTTTTTCATAGCCAGTTTTCCCAGGTTTTTAATAAAAAAAGAACATGAATCTTTTTCAGCATACCAATCCTCAATCTGCACAGGCATAAAACTTTTAAAGTTTTGCATGTCATCCAGATAAGTACTTATTTTTGCAACATCTTCAGAAAACGACCTTGGTTCGGCAGCTATACTTTTCATTTTACAAATTATTTACCAGTCCATGTTTCCGGGTTTTCTCTCCAGTTATTCAACACTTTCAATTCATTTTCAAGAATGTATCCGTCTTCGAGTGCCTGACGAAGCAAATATTGATAACTTGAAAGAGAATAGGCCTTGCATTTTGCTTCACTACACTTTTCATCTGCAATTTTAAAACCATAAGTAAAAATGGATAAAAGCCCTTTAACATTGGCGCCTGTTTGCTGAATGGCCTGAACAGCATTAACACTGCTGCCTCCTGTCGAAATTAAATCCTCTATTACAATTACACTTTGTCCTGCTTCAATAATCCCTTCGATTTTGTTGGTTAAACCATGATCTTTGGCCGAGCTGCGCACGTAGGCAAACGGAAGTCCCAAATCCTGAGCAACCATAACGCCATGAGGTATTCCGGCTGTTGCAACGCCTGCAATCACATCCACATCACCAAATTCCTCGGTAATAATCTGAACAAATTGCTGTCTGATGTAATTTCTGATTACCGGATAAGAGAGGGTAATCCGGTTGTCACAATAAATGGGCGATTTCCATCCGGACGCCCAGGTAAAAGGTTGTTTGAGGTTGAGTTTTATCGCTTTGATGCGTAATAAATACTCTGCTATTTTAAGCGCGGTTTCTTCTTTAACAATCATTTGTGAGGGGGTTAAAATTATGTTGAAAGTATCAATCTATTGTACCTTAAACTCATACTTAAGTGCCGAAAGATCTGTATTGGCTTTAATAATTTTTTCTTTCAGGTTTTCCTTAAAAGCCATTACCCTGCCTGCAAGTTCGGTATCAGCTCCGGCCAAAATCTGAGCAGCGAGTATTCCTGCATTTTGTGCTCCGTTAATAGCCACAGTTGCCACGGGAATTCCCGGAGGCATTTGAACAATAGCCAACAATGCATCCAGGCCGTCAAGTGAGGCTTTAATCGGAACCCCAATAACCGGAATTGGTGTCATCGAAGCAATAACACCCGGCAAATGAGCTGCCATTCCTGCTCCTGCAATAATAACTCCGATGCCCCTGTTTTGTGCAGTTTTAGCAAACTCCTCAACTTTTTCAGGTGTACGGTGTGCCGAGAGGGCATTCATTTCAAAAGGAACTTTTAGTTCATTGAGTACTTTTGCGGCAGCCTCCATAACCGGCAGGTCGGAGGTGCTTCCCATAATAATGCTAACTTTTGGAATCATTTGAAATTCAATTAAAAATGTGGCCTGCAAAATTAATGATTCTTTCAAATCTATGGTTGCCATTTCGGTTTATCTTTGCACAAAATATATAATTCAATAATAATGAAAGAAGTAACTATTCACGACAAAACTTTTGAGATTTTTTTAAGCTCCGACACCATTCAGGCCACCATCGATGAACTGGCTCAAAGGATGGCAAAGGAAATTAAGGACAAAAACCCGCTTTTTTTAGTGGTGCTAAACGGGGCATTTATGTTTGCAGCCGATTTGTTGAAACGTTTTGATTTCAACTGCGAAGTTTCATTTGTAAAATTATCTTCCTATATCGGCACCCAATCAACCTCAATTGTGCGCGAAATTATTGGCCTCGATGAAGTTCTTCGCGACAGAACCGTTGTTATTGTTGAGGACATCATCGATACAGGAATTACCATGGCAAACACCGTCCCCAAATTAATTAAGCTGGAAGCCAAAGAGGTAAGGCTGGCAACCCTTTTGTTTAAACCCAACGCATTTCAAAAGGACTATAAAATTGATTACATAGGAATGAAAATTCCAAATGATTTTATTGTGGGTTATGGTTTGGATTATGATGGCCTTGGCCGCAATCTGCCTGATATTTACAAATTAAAATCATAAGCCTGCAAGATGATATGCCCCAAATTTTAGTTGATAAACTGATAATCGCTGAAATTTTCAGGTAATTTACCAAATAAATTAAAACCAAAAAGCTTCTTAAAAAAATGAGTAATTCCAATTTTGTTGATTACGTAAAAATAAGTTGCAAGTCGGGAGACGGAGGTGCAGGCTCTGCACACTTTTATCGTTCGAGAAGCACCGCTAAAGGAGGGCCCGATGGTGGAAATGGAGGGCGTGGAGGCCATGTTATTTTGCGTGGAAACAAGCAATTGTGGACTCTGCTTCATTTGAAATACACCAAGCATGTAATGGCCGAACGCGGGGAGAATGGTGCGGCACAATTGAGAACAGGCGCCGATGGCAATGACATCATTTTGGAAGTTCCCCTGGGAACTGTTGCCAGGGATTTTGAAACAGGTGAAATCGACTTTGAAATCACCACTGATGGTGAAGAAAAAGTACTGCTTCCGGGAGGAAGGGGCGGAAAAGGAAACGACCACTTTAAGTCATCCACCTTTCAGGCTCCAAAGTTTGCACAGCCGGGTGAGGAAGGCCAGGAGAAATGGAAAGTACTGGAGCTTAAGCTCCTCGCTGATGTAGGTTTGGTAGGATTCCCAAATGCCGGGAAATCAACACTCCTTTCGGTGGTTTCGGCAGCAAAGCCCGAAATTGCCGACTATCCTTTTACTACACTGAAACCTAATCTTGGAATCGTAAGCTATTATGACCATAAATCATTCATTATGGCCGATATCCCCGGAATTATTGAAGGAGCCCATGAAGGCAAAGGGCTTGGATTAAGATTTTTAAGGCATATCGAACGCAACTCAACCTTGCTGTTCATGGTTCCTGCCGACTCGAAAAACATCAGCAAAGAATACAACATATTGCTCAACGAGCTCAAACAATTTAATCCGGAACTTTTGGATAAATCCAGAATTCTTGCCATCACAAAATCAGATATGCTGGATGAAGAATTAACCAAAGAAATCCAAAAAGATTTGCCAGATATTAAACATATTTTTATTTCGTCCTATACAAATGCTGGCATTTCGGAACTTAAAGATTTGATCTGGAACGAATTGAATAACTAAATTTTTCAAACACCATTTTGATCGAAACGCTTAACCATATCGACACTCAGGTTTTTATTTTCCTGAATAGCCAGCACAACAGTTTTTTTGATTTTCTGATGTATTGGATCAGCAACAAATACGTGTGGATTCCTTTTTATGCCTTCCTGATTTATCTTATCATAAAAAAATACAAGAAACAATCATGGCTGATTTTACTCCTGATAGCAATACTAATTACTGCAAGCGACCAGCTAAGCGTATTTATGAAAAACTATTTTCAAAGGCCACGACCCTGCCATCAGGATGAGTTACAAGCACTGGTTCATCTGGTAAACAATAAATGCGGGGGCGCTTATGGTTTCGTTTCTTCACATGCCTCAAATTCTTTTGCACTGGCGGTTTTTCTGATACCCTTTTTTAAACCCAATTATCGACATTTTTCATTTTTAATCTTATCTTGGGCCTTGCTTGTGGCTTATTCACGTATTTATCTTGGTGTTCATTTTCCCGGCGACATTATTGGTGGAGCGCTTACAGGCATGCTTCTGGGCTATATTTTTTCTAGATTTTTTTTTCTTATCCGCCCTCCCGGATAAACTTTTTTCAGGTAATTGCAGTTAATCAGTACCTATGACATGATGACAGTTTTTAATACTTTAACTGTACATTTGGCAAGAAATAATTAATTTTGCCCGGAATTTTGAAACATAAAAAATGGATATACAAACGATAAAACAACGCTTCGGTATTATTGGAAACAACCCTGAATTGAACCGTTCGCTTGACATAGCCATACAGGTAGCCCCCACCGACCTCACCGTTTTGATAACCGGAGAAAGTGGAACAGGCAAGGAAGTATTCCCAAAAATAATCCACCAGTTGAGCGCCAGAAAACACGGCCCTTACACAGCCGTAAACTGCGGCGCAATACCTGAAGGCACAATAGACTCCGAATTATTTGGCCACGAAAAAGGATCATTTACAGGAGCACATGAAGCCCGCAAAGGCTATTTTGAAGTTTCAAACGGAGGAACAATTTTCCTGGATGAAGTAGCCGAACTCCCCTTGTCAACCCAGGTAAGGCTATTGCGCGTGCTTGAAACCGGAGAATTTATGAAAGTGGGATCTTCAAACGTAATCAAAACAGATGTCAGGGTTATTGCCGCCACCAACATCAACATACCTGAATCCATCGACAGGGGAAAATTCAGACAGGATTTGTATTATCGGCTGAGTACTGTGCCCATAACCATTCCTCCATTGCGCCAACGCAAAGAAGACATACATCTGCTTTTCAGAAAATTTGCAACTGATTTTGGAGAGAAATACCGGATGCCTTCATTGGAACTTACCCCTGAAGCCATTGAATTACTCAACAACTATCGTTGGGATGGCAATGTAAGGCAACTCAAAAACATTACAGAACAAGTGTCGATCATTGAAAGTGAAAGAAAAATTGATGCAAAAACACTTTTAAAGTATCTGCCTGAAGCATACATTTCAAAACTTCCGGTTCTTTATTCCAAAAGAGAAGAGCACATAGACTTGACCGATCGGGATATTCTTTACAAAATTCTTTTTGATATGCGCAAAGATGTTACCGACCTTAAAAGAACCGTGATCGAACTCCTTCAAAATGGAAATGTCAGGGAATTTCAGGAGAACAACCCCCAGTTGGTCAGAAAGCTCTATCACGACATCAGGAGCATGAAACCTGATGAGCATGAAATTGAAGTGCAGACCGATTTTGAACCCTATCAGGATGCCACCATTCAGGAAACAGAAGAAATGGAGGAATCTCTTTCCATATCACTCAAAGAAGCCGGCCTGATAAAAAAAGCGCTCGAAAAACACAACGGCAAAAGAAAAGCAGCGGCACAGGATCTTGGAATTTCGGAACGTACACTTTACAGAAAAATTAAAGAATACGATATCAACTAAACCCTCACCATGATAAAATCAGGACTATACATACTCTCCGGGTTCATTGTTTTAACGATAGCTTCATGCAGCATGAACTATAGTTTTACAGGTGCTTCCATTCCAGCCGAGGTAAAAACAATCCAGATTGGTCAGTTTCCCAACAATGCGCTTCTGGTAAACCCAACCCTGAGCCAGGTATTTACTGATGCCCTTCGCAACAAATTTCAATCGCAAACCAGCCTGGCCATTGTTAATCAGGATGGCGACCTGGTGATTGAAGGCGAAATTGCAGATTTTAGCACCCGGCCATCAGCCATCCAAAGTGATGATTTGGCTGCATTGAACAGGCTTACAATTACAGTTAGAGTTACCTATACCAACACTTTTGATGAAACACAAAGTTTTTCGAACCAATCATTTTCGCGTTATGAAGATTACGACAGCGGATTGGATTTAACATCAGTTTCTGAATCACTGATACCAATAATTGTAGAATCACTTGTTGAAGATATTTTTAATAAAGCTGTTGTAAACTGGTAGCCTTTTCTTTCCATTAAATTAATGTTAATATCTATAATCGCTAAAAATAAAAAACAACAAATAATTTTAAAGCAAACATGGCACTGATAAAAAGTATAAACGGAATTTCACCAAAAATCGGAAATAATGTTTTCCTTGCTGAAAATGCAACCATCATAGGAGATGTTGTAATGGGAGATGATTGCAGTGTATGGTTTAATGCAGTAGTTCGGGGCGATGTACACTATATTCGGATTGGCAAACAGGTAAACATTCAGGACGGGGCTGTAATCCACTGCACCTATAAAAAGTCTCCGGTAAATATTGGTGATAATGTTTCCATTGCTCACAATGCCATCATTCATGGATGCACGATCCATGATAATGTGCTCATCGGCATGGGTGCAATAATTATGGATGACGCAATTATCGAAAGCAATTCGATAATAGCTGCCGGTGCTTTGGTAGCAAAAAATACCATTGTAAAATCAGGAACAGTGTATGCAGGAGTACCCGCCAAAAAAATCAAAGACATCGACAAGGCATTAATGGAGGGTGAAATTCAGCGCATAGCTGGCAGCTACACGATGTATGCAAGCTGGTACAAGGACTAATTATTATCATTATTCTGTTACTATAAACAGCTTACCATTTTGGATTTTGAATTAAATATCAATATTTATTAAATAATTGTTAATTGAATATCATTCAGCAATAAAAGGAATACTCCTAATGTTTTTTGGGTGATTTTTGTAAAGAATTAAAGAAAGGACAAATAATGAAAAAAATTCGATTGGGCTTGATGGGATTTGGCGAAGGAAATCGCCATCTGTACCGTCTCTGCCTTGAAGATGAGATGATCGAAGTCGCTGCAATCAGCGATATTGGTCGTCCGGAGATTTTGGTTTATTTATTAAATTCAGAATCGAAAAAAATTAAATCAGATGCAAATGTTACACTTGACGGGCACTATTTGGTTTCAAAAAATGGCAGAGCCCGTTTTGTAACAGGAACTACTCCCGCAGACGTCCCCTGGGATGCTTTTGATGTGGATGTTGTGGTAGATGCTACCGGAAAATACCGCACAAGAAAAGAAATGGAAGGTCATTTAAAAAGTGGTGCCAAACGCGTAATTCTGGCCTCGCTTCCCAATGATGAGATAGACCGTATCGTTATCAACGGCATCAATAATCATCACATGAAACAATCTGACCGCCTTGTATCGGCAGGATCTTCAACTACAAATGCCACAGCTATTATGCTCAAGGTATTGGATGAAGCCTTTGGGGTTGACTATGCCATGCTTACAACCGTTCACTCTTACACTGCAGATCAGCCACTCCGCGACACAGCAGGAACTGACTATAGAAGAAGTCGCTCGGCTGCAGAAAACATTATTCCAAACGAAACGCCAACCCCACGTTGGATTCAGATTATCATGCCTGAGTTTAAAGGCAGAATTGAAGGTACCGCTCTAAATGTACCAATCCCCGCCGGATCGCTCCTTGATCTCTCGCTGGTACTCAAAAATGCAGACGTAAGTATAAAGGATATTGATGACGCGGTAGAAGCTGCGGCGAAAAAATACCCTGGAATACTTGAAGTTACCTACGATCCGATTGTATCAGTAGATGTAGTTGGTAACCGTCACTCTGTAATTTACGACAAGCAGGCCACTATGCGCTCGAAAGGAAAAATGGTGAAAATACTTACTTGGTACCATAATTCCCTTGCTCTGGCTTCAAGAATTAAAGACCTCATCATAGAATATCAAAAACTTAACGAGAAAGGAGGTTCGAAATGAGAGTAGCAATTAATGGTTTCGGACGAATAGGAAGATCAGTATTTAGAATTCTAAACGCACGCAAAGACATAGATGTAGTTGCCATTAATGATCTTTTTGACAATCATGTATTGGCGTATTTACTTAAATACGACACGGTGATGAGCGGATTCGGACAATCAGTTCACGTGGAAGGTGATTATCTGATTACACCAAATGAAAAGGTGAAAATGATCACTGTAAAAGATCCTGCAGAGTACCCGTGGAAAGAACTCGAAGTAGATGTTGTTGTAGAATCCACAGGGGTTTTCCGTAGCAAAGAATCATTGATGGCACACATCGCAGCAGGCGCGAAACGTGTAATTCTTACGGTACCGGCAAAAGACGAAATAGATGCAACCATTGTAGTTGGTGTAAACGATGAGGTGCTCAAACCGGAACATCAGATCATTTCAAATGCAAGCTGTACAACCAACTGCCTGGCTCCAATGGCAAAAGTACTCAACGATGCTTTTGGTATTGTAGAAGGACTGATGACCACAACACACGCCTATACCAACGATCAGCGTCTTGCTGATGTACCTCATAAAGACTGGCGTCGTGGACGTGCTGCTGCCGAAAATATTATCCCAACAACAACAGGTGCCGCAAGAGCCGTAGGTAAAGTTATTCCTGAACTGGCAGGCAAACTTGATGGGATGGCTTCACGTGTTCCTGTTCCTGACGGGTCTGTTGTTGATCTTTTTGTAGAATTGAGTCGCGATGTTACCGTAGCAGATGTTAATGCTGCAGTTCGTCTGGCCGCAGCCTCAGCAAAGATGAAAAACATATTGTATTATAGTGATGATAAGCTTGTTTCCACAGATATCGTTGGAAATTCATACTCGTCAATTTACGATGCTGAATACACCAAAGTGCTTGGAAAAAGATTTGTGAAAACGCTCAACTGGTACGATAATGAATGGGGTTATTCAAATCGTGTGGTTGACTTGATTTCGATGTTTATGGCTTTTGAAAAGTAAACCTTATTGCACACTGAGATCATACCGGAGGACGCCTAAAAGCGTCCTCTTTTTTTTATTCATTAGTATAAAATAGACAGGGTTTTGTGTTTCAAATTGATAAAAAAGAAGACCCCATAGGTAAGGAAAGATCATGCTATAAAAAATAAAACCCTGCTATTTCATAAATAGCAGGGTTATTTGTAATCCTCCTTCAAAAACGTTAGGCAGGACAAAGAAACAAATTCTTTAACCCATAGCCAAACACTTTAAGAAATTTTAGGGTAAGCAAATAATCAACATAAAGCATGTGCAATTTTGAAAATATTGGAAACAGAAACGCCCCGGAAACTAATTCCGGGGCGTTTAAAAATCAAATAACAATTAAGTTTATTTTATAACCAGTCGTTTTACATCGACACTTCCTTTGTTTTCAAATTTAACAAAGTAAACACCAGGCTGCAGGTTGCTGATATCGATCTCGGCTTTATTGCCTGACATCATCTCTTGCATTACCACACTACCTGATGTATTTGTGAATGTAACACTTACTGTGGAATTATTTCCATCTGTTACCGGATAGTAAATATTAACCATGCCGGAAGCAGGATTCGGGAATACCCTGATGAGTTCTGAAACTTCAGCCACATTGCCAACACCGGTAGAAGATTCTTTGAAACTTGTGATTTTCGACAAGCCATTCAAAGCATATTTACCATCAAAGTTGGGCATTGACGGATCATAATTTGCAACTATTGGTTCTTCAACACCATTGTAAGCAATGAGGTTGATAGCTTCACCAGCAATTGCACCATCAATACTTCCAGTGCTTATTTCATCTCCATAAATTACCATGAGATAATTGTCGGCTTTTTCTCTTACATCAGCGTAACCAATACACATTCCATTGTTGTCAAAAGCACCAATGAATTCAGGGCTATTAAGAGCAGCAACACTTTCACCAGATATTGAAATCAAATGTACACTGGCTGTCCTCTCAAGTTGCCATGGGCTTTCGTTAGTTACATACTCAACCGAAGATCCGTCTGATTTCAGATCACAATCAACGTAAGCAGGATAAGTAATATCAAATGAATTGTAGAAATTACCTAAATAACCAATGCCTGGTTTAAGTTCAGTAAGGGTATATAATCCACCGGCAGGCCAGTAAATCTTAGCAGAAGGAAGCTCAAAAATAATCAGGATATCAGCATTATTGAAGTCACCAGGTAAAGGATAGTTTACATTGGTGAGAACGGGGAAGATATTGGGTCCTGAACTCAGGGTAATGGTTTGGTTAGCGGTATTATCACCGGCCAATAGCCATGTCCCATCAGCATTGCTCTTCACTTTGTAACCATCCTGATTGTTCCAGCTACCTAAGTTGTTGATCTCTTCAGATGGCCAGAAAATAGTTCCGGCATCATTAAACATGATCACAACGTTGTTGGCAGGTACAATGTAATCTTCCAATGTATAGAAATCAGGATCGGCAGTTTCGATGTATGATGAAATATATGACCAACCTTCCTTCAGTTCTAATTTTTGACCATTCAGTTGGATATTTGCAACTTGATCAATATCGGACTGGAGGCTTTGTGTATCCGTTGATCTTGCTTCGATAACATTTAAACAAGGATCAAGTTGAACTTCAATTGACCATACATCAGTACCTGTTGCCAGTTGCCATGCACCACCATTAACTCTTACCTCAACAAAATCAATGGATCCATCTTCATCAGCGGCAGTACCTTCAACAAGTACAGGACTGTAATTAAAGAAGGTTCCATCAACAGGAGTAACAATATCAACTGTTGGAGGAATTCCCAAGACAGTAAGTACAAAATTATGCTGAGCTATATCACAGGTACCTAATCCATTGGCAGTTAATGTTAACAGAACCTCACCGGCAACAATATCCTGAAGGCCTGGCGTGTAGGTTGGCTGCAATACATCATTGCCCGGAGTGAAAGTACCATTACCACTGGTTTCCCAAAGCAGACTGCTATAATTTGAAGCAGTAGCCTCAGTAAGCTCATAGGTTTCGCTCGACATAATTGTTGCATCATTACCAGCAAAAGCAGTAGCCTGTGGCTGAACGAGGAGTGTAAAGCAATCCTGTGCTTCGGTGTCGCATGGATTTGCAGGTTGAACGGTCAGACAAAGTGTTACTGTATTTCCGAGATCAGCGGGTGCAGGATAATATGTATTACCATGAATTGCAATCGGATTGGCGAAAGTACCGTCACCACTGGTTGTCCACAATGCTGACATTACATCATCAGCAGTAGCATTGCTGAGCGCAAGGTTTTCTCCATCACAAAGGGTGGCATCTTCACCTGCATAGGCATAAGGTGCAGGCTGAATGTAAAGCACAACAAAATCACTTGCTATGTTTTGACATGGTGATTTGGGCTGAGCAACAAGGAAAAGGGTTAAATTTCCAACTTCGCCATTGCCCGGGATATAAGTCGGGTTGACAAGTGCAGGATCATTGAATTCTCCCTGTCCGTTGTGAGACCACAACAATGTACTGTAATTCTCAGCAGTAGCATCGCTCATCGGCAGGACATCACCTTCACATATTGTAATATTCTCGCCAGCATAAACTGTTGGGTTAGGCTGCAGGAGCAGGTCAAGACAACTTTCTGCTTCAACATCACACGGATTAACGGGTTGAGCTGTTAAGCACAATGTTACAGTAGTTCCAAGATCAAGTGTTGGATCATAGGTTGGATTTTGATCATTCGGGTTATCAAATGATCCATTACCAGTTGTTGTCCACTCAAATGATGAAGCATTTGTAACTGCAGCAACATCAAGCGGGAACATTGCACCTTCACAAATTGTAGCATCCTCACCGGCATAAGCAGTAACAGCAGGTTGTACAAATAATGTTACTAAATCATTTGCAATCGCTGTGCATGGGCTTAATGGTTGAGCAACCAATAACAAGGTGACTGTATTGCCAACATCGCCGGCACCAGGAATGTAAGTAGGCTGAACAATGTCAATTGCAGGATTAGGATCAAACTCACCGGTTCCGTTTGAAGACCACAATAAGGAACTGTAATATTCGGCAGTTGCAAGGTCTAAGGGGAAGTTTTCACCTTCACAAATGGTGGCATCTTCGCCAGCATAAACAGTTGCTTTCCCTACAACTTCAATTGTAGCGTTGTATGCTGAATAATCAAGTGGTGAACAACCATTGGCATCAACAATTGAGGTAATAACCAGTTCATATACACCTACTGGTTTTGTTCCATTGAAAAGTTCATCATCAACAAACACTTCATCATCAGAGAATAAATCACCGTTAACAGTCCAGCTAATGGCGAATGGTGCCTGTCCCAAAACAACCTCATCAAGTGTGAGAGTGATATTATCATCTTCACAATATTTGAGTTCGGCACCTTCGTAGAATTGGTTTCCATTAGCGGCGAAAATGATTGCCGGTGGAGGTCCAACTACAACTGTAGCATGGTAAGGAGCCAGATCAGAAGGTGAACAACCATTGGCATCAACAATCGAAGTAATTACAATGGAGTAATTATCAGCAGCCAGAGGGCCATTGAATAACTCATTGCCTTCTTCCACGTCTAAAGCGCTGGCTTCAACACCATTTAGTTCCCATGTAATATCAAAAGGAGCTTCTCCAGATACAATCTCATCAAGGGTGATAATAATATTTTCACCTTCACAATAAGTAAGTGTGGCACCTTCATAGAATTGAATTCCATTATTAGCAAAAATTATTGCAGGTTCCGGGTTGATTGTTACATCGAAGTAGTAGTAATTGTTCAACACAGTCTGTGGAATAGCACATCCGTTTCCATCTACAATCGAGGTTACCTGAATCTCATAGAATCCCGGACCCGAAGTATAGGCCAACAAATCTACAAAGTCATCAAAATAAACATTTGTCATGTCGATGGGTGTGCCACTATTTACTGTAAATGAAATAGCAAATGGTTCAGCACCTACGGTCGTATTTCCACCCTGAGTTTCTACAAGAGCAAGTGGGATGTCCGTAACATCGAAACAGTATTCATAACTGCCTGCTACCTCTAATGGATCACCACTAATGGTGAAATAGGGGTTAGGTTGAGGATGAATTACAATCTGGAATGCATAGGAATCTAGAGTTGCCTGACTTGCTGGACAGTTATTAGCATCTGTCAGACTTACAACCGTTAGATCATAAGTTCCGGGCAGGAAGTCTGCTGCATTGAACGGGAAGCATTCGCTTGTTCCTGTCATTACATCTGCAAATGGGCCACCCGGGCCTGTTACTGCCCATTCAACTGTCCAGTCGGGAGTTCCGTCAACACCGGTTAAACATATCTCGAAACTATCATCAAAGCAGTATTCATTTACAGCTTGTGGTGCTACAGCATCCAGAGTAACCTCTAAAGTTGGTTCAGGATTTATAACAATCTGGAAAGCATAAGAATCCAGTGTGGCCTGACTTGCTGCACAGTTCTTGGCATCTGTCAGACTCACAATCGTAAGATCATAAGTTCCGGGCAGGAAGTCTGCTGCATTGAACGGGAAGCATTCGCTTGTTCCGGTCATTACATCGGCAAATGGGCCACTCGGGCCTGTTACTGCCCATTCTACTGTCCAGTCGGGAGTTCCGTCAACACCTGTTAAGCAAATCTCGAAACTATCATCATAGCAGTATTCATTTACAGCTTGTGGTGCTGCAGCATCCAGAGTAACCTCTAAAGTTGGTTCAGGATTTATTACAATCTGGAAAGCATAAGAATCCAGTGTGGCCTGACTTGCTGAACAGTTCTTGGCATCTGTCAGACTTACAATCGTAAGATCATAAGTTCCGGGCAGGAAGTCTGCTGCATTGAACGGGAAGCATTCGCTTGTTCCGGTCATCACATCGGCAAATGGGCCACTCGGGCCTGTTACTGCCCACTCTACTGTCCAGTCTGCAGTACCGTCAACACCTGTTAAGCATATTTCGAAACTATCATCATAGCAGTATTCATTTGATGCTGCGGGTGCAATACCATCCAATGTGACCTCTAAAGTTGGTTCAGGATTTATTACAATCTGGAAAGCATAAGAATCCAGTGTGGCCTGACTTGCTGCACAGTTCTTGGCATCTGTCAGACTTACAATTGTAAGATCATAAGTTCCGGGCAGGAAGTCTGCTGCATTGAACGGGAAGCATTCGCTTGTTCCGGTCATCACATCGGCAAATGGGCCACTCGAACCAGTTACTGCCCATTCTACTGTCCAGTCTGTAGTACCGTCAACGCCTGTTAAGCATATTTCGAAACTATCATCATAGCAGTATTCATTTGATGCATCAGGTGTAAAGCCATCCAAAGTAACTTCTAATGTTGGTTCAGGATTTATCACAATCTGGAAAGCATAAGAATCCAGTGTGGCCTGACTTGCTGCACAGTTCTTGGCATCTGTCAGACTTACAACCGTAAGATCATAAGTTCCGGGCAGGAAGTCTGCTGCATTGAACGGGAAGCATTCGCTTGTTCCAGTCATCACGTCAGCAAATGAGCCACTCGGGCCTGTTACTGCCCATTCTACTGTCCAGTCTGCAGTACCGTCAACGCCTGTTAAGCATATTTCGAAACTATCATCATAGCAGTATTCATTTATCGCCTGTGGAGCGGCAGCATCCAAGGTAATCTCCATGGTTGGTTCCGGATTTACCACAAGGTTCATGGTATAAATTGAAATATTGCTTGGTGAACAACCATTCACATCTTCCATCGAAGTTAGCTGTACTGTGTAGCTTCCCGGAGCATAAGTTTCACTAAATAGCGTATCATCAAGATTAACACCATCGGCAAAACCACTATCAACAGTATTTCCACCTTCAAGAATATCCCATGCAAAATTGAATGGGGCTACACCAGTAACAATCTCATCAAGAGTTATTGTGATGGTTTCATCGAAGCAATACTCGAGATTAGCATTCTGGTAGAATTGACCATCTTCGTTTGCAAAGATAACCGCAACTTCCTGCTGGATGAAAATAACTATTTCATCGCTAACAGGAGCTCCATTACATGGTGCTATTGGTGAAACCTGAACTGTCAGGGTAACAGATGAGTTACCAAAATCAGTAGTTCCAGGATTATAAGTAGTATTCAAATCCTCATCATTATCAAAGCTTCCATCACCACTTGTAGTCCATTTAACTGAACCATCGAGATAATTGAAAGCTTCAGCATTAACTAACGGATATGGTGCCAGGGCACAAGAGGTAGCATCATCACCAGCAAAAACTGTAGGTAGTTTTTGGATGGTCAATGTCATACAATCTTCTGCTGAATTTACTTCACATGGAGTAACGGGTTCGGCAACAAGGCACAAATCAACATATCCATCAACAAAGTCTTGTCCGGCAGGTGTATAGGTAGGATTCAATGAGTTTTCGTCACTGTTGGTGAAAGAACCGTCACCACCTGTCCAGAACTGTCCTGAAGCATTAATTACTGTGGCTGTTGTAAGGTCGTAAGATGCATCTTCACAAATTGTGGCATCAACACCTGCATTTGCTATTG
>JAIOZV010000035.1 GCA_021740425.1 Bacteroidales bacterium
ATGCTGCTGTTTTACGCTATTTTTTGTTTGCCCTATTATTACATAATGTAATAAAAAAAAATTTACCGCTTCGCGGATAAAAAAAGTAAAAATTTAAAAAATTAAAAATTAACATCCCTGGAGAGACGGAAGCCCAGGTCGTTGCCGCGGAAGTCGGGGGGGTCGTAGAAGTGGCGATTGGCCACCCGGCAGTAGGGAGCATCGTTGCCCCAGCTACCGCCACGACTAACACGGTCGGAGCCTGATGAAGGCCCCTGCGGATTGTTGGCCGGGCTGTTGCTGTAATAATCTGCGCCATACCAGTCGGCGCACCACTCCCATACATTGCCACTCATATCGTACAGCCCAAGTTCGTTTGGTTTTTTCTGCCCAACAGGGTGGATTTGGCTGCCGCTGTTGCCATCGTACCATGCAACATCACTGATATTGTTGCTGCCTGCGTAGGTGGTGGCGGTGGCTGAGCTCGCCGAAGCCCCACCACGTGCGGCATATTCCCATTCAGCCTCGGTGGGGAGGCGGTATTTCATACCTGTTTTTGAATTAAGTTTTGCAATGAATTCCATTGCATCATTGTAATTAACATCAATTATCGGACATTCATTGCATTTATAAGATTTGTAGATATTATCAGGCAGACTCCCCATAACTTTTTTCCATTGCTTTTGGGTTACTTCATATTTACCCATAAAAAAACCATCAAGCTTAACTGTATGGGCGAACGAAGATTTATAGCAATCACTGTCGTTAATTGTATCGCAGCCCATGGTAAATGTACCGCCTTTTACAAATACCATCTCAATTCCGGTTTCCTGCAAGATGTTTAAAGCCACAATTCTGCCTGCATTTTCGGCATATTTACCACTATGATGCTTCTTTAAAAAATCGCGGTAAGCGGCCACATCATTTTTCGTGCTTGCTGCCTGCCAGTCAGCCTCCTCAATTTTAAGCTCTTCAGCTTCAACAAATGCATTTGCTTCATCAATAAATGCTCCCTCCGGATAAATTTGGATATACGCCTGGAAGGCATCCATTGTATTTTCTGCTGTTGTTTCATCCCAGGTAATCTGCTCAATTTGTTGATTCGCACTATTGATGAATTCACCATTTGGGTAATTATCTGCATATTTTTGATAAGCCGTTTTTGTGTTTTCACTTTGGGTATTTTGCCAGGCATTTTTATCTTTAAGTAATTTAATTGCCTGCATGGCATCGGCAACCCAATTCCCGTCAGGGTATAATTCCAGGTATTTTTGCATGGATTCCAAATCGTTCTTTGCTGAACATTCATGCCAAAATTTTTCCTCCTGTTCATCAGCCATTTGCTTTTGCAAGTCATTATACTCAGATTTGAGCGATAAGCTCACGATAAATTGCTTTCCTTTTTCAAGTTCAACGATTTGCTTGTGCAATTGGTAATTATCAAAAACTTTGAGCTGAAGCAAACGTTGGCCTTCATTTAGGTTTATCTGCAAAGGTACACCAGCCTTTACATCCTCCTTTTGTTTTCCATCCACAAACACCCTGCAATCCACATCCACATCCAGCAGCAGGCTGCTGTTGTAGGTGGGGGCTTTGGGCTGGGCGGGTTGGGGTGTGGTTTCTTCGATTACCTGGGCATTTACAAAAAATGCCATGAATACGCCAAGGCTAAAAAGGAATAACTTTTTCATCTGATATTTTTTTTAAATGAGTAATGTTTCGACTATTTTTTGCCGAATAATAAGGTTAAATTTTATTAAAACAAAAATAAAACTTATTACGCAAACACGAATGATTTTTATATTTTTGTGCATCAAATCAATAAATACTCAGTATGCAAAAAGATGAAGCACTGCAATTGTTAAACCTGAAGGATAATGCCACAAGCGAAGAAATTGTGGCAAAATACAACGAGCAGTATTCCGATTACCAGGTACGGCTGACCAATGCCCCCACCCCCAACCTTAAAAAGCTATACCAGAAAAACCTGCAGGAACTTGAGGAGGCCAAATCGGTGCTGATAAGCGGAACCGATACCGACACCAGCGAGCTGGTGAGCAAAACACCGGTGTATGGTTCAAAACCTCAAACTACTACCCGAAACAGACCCCCTGTCAATTCCGCTCCCGAAAAAACAAGGAAAGACACAAAAAAAGAACCGGAAGGCAGTCGCAAAAATATACTTGTGCTGGCACTAATCATTGTGCTGATCGTCGGCATTTCGGGTTCTTACTTTTTATACACCATGTATGATGGTGGCCAAAAGGAAATTGCCAGCCTGAAGGTGGACAAGAATAAGCTGATCGAAGAAAATCAAAACCTGAGTAATTTGGTTGCAGAACTTGAAGGTTTAAAAAAAGCTTACAATGACATTACCACAAACCATAAAATAAAAATAGCAAACAAAGGTACAGGGGCTATTACCATCGTAAGCCTGGTTGCAGTTTTTAAAAATGATGAAGGGAAATGGGAAAAGTATGAATGCCTTGGAAGAAGCCTTAATGCCGGAGGTATAATAAAACCGGGCTCAAGTTATTCGCCGGAGGTTGTTAGAGGTGCAGAGGTAATTTGGAACGGGTCTGCTATTTTTTATTCTTTGAAACTGGAATCAGGTAGTAAAAAAATACAACAAGCAGGATTTTACAATGATGATGCTTCTGAGGGTGTGATAAATTTGAAATTTTAATCCATGAAAAAACAATCAAATGCAGAAAAATCTACCAACAATCGAAAAACCAGCGATTGACCTTCTGAAAATTTTAAACGATTGGAATCTTCCGGCGGTAACACAAAACCTTGAAAGCGATGTTAAAGCATTGCAAAGCGCACAGTTGAATAATGGTTTTGCTGTGGATATGGTTTTTTACGGGAACCCTGATATTGAAAAGCAACAGCAAATACTTAAATGGATAAAGCCAGGTGAAAATATTGCCCTGCCAGATATTTCATCAGGTAAAGATGGCGAAGCCAGCGTAAGCTATGAAGGGATGGTAGTGCAATACCGATTTTTGCCCGAAAGCATGGCAGGTATCAGGCAGGCAGGGGGTATGAGGCCGGTTTGGCTTATTGCAGTATTGTGCCCCGGGAGTGCAAGCCATGATGAGCATCTGAAGCAAATAGCTGAGGATTATGCGGCCATAATGCTTTTAAATACTGATGAGAAAAATAAATGGAGTGATGAACTTTTACAGTCTGTTTCAGAACAGTGCCTTTTTGCGAAAATTACAAATAGCCAAAGCGGATCGTTTGATGATTTTTTTTCACCGGCTACCCATGCCGAACAAAACCAGCTGCTGAAAGCCGATGCCGGAATAAGCGGGCTTGAAACTGTGGCCAAAACCATAAGCCTGTTTATTGAAAAAGAGGAAAGAGGTACCAAAGGCAAAAAAGCAATCAGTCAGCAAAAACTTATAAAGTTGCAAAATTCAGGATTGGGCGATCAGTTGCAAGAGTTGCCATCGAAAATAAAAAACCTCATAAATCAGCAACTTGGCAACCTCGACCGCGGGATCAATGAAAATCTTGTAGAATTCTTTAAACCCAAAACAGGCGAGTACTACAATAAAGCCAAGTCGATAGCCGATAAAATTACAGATTTTGAGGAAATAAAAAAGTCCAAAATAGTTGAATTGGTAATTCCTCCCCAAATAATCAAAGAATTTGTTGGTGAATCACACAGGATGATCTATCAATTGATCATCAATAACCTGAAATCAGCCCACGACACCTTTGCGATTATCGAAAAAGAAATTGAGAAAATATCATCAAGCACTGGTATTTCCATACCGGTAATAAGTTTCAGAGCCATTTCGGATCACCATGCACAATCGATTCTCGAAAATGTAATCGACATCGATAAACCTTATTCGGGCGAGCTTTCAATAAAAGGGGCTTATGAGTATTTTATGGCCGTACGCAAATACCAGATGCTGTTTTTTATGATGGCCTCAACGCTGGGACTTTCCTTTTTGCGCAACCTGATGGTAGTAACCATTCCTATAACGCTGGGCTTACTTGGTTTTGGAATTTACAATGTAATGATAAGTGTTGAAAAAGAACGAAAAGATAAAACCGAAAAAGAGCTCAGGAAAGCCCGCGAAAGTCTGATGAACGAAGCAAAACGCATTTCCACAGAAATTAGCAGGCAGTGGGGTCGCTATGTGAGCGACCATTTGCGCAGTGAAAGCACACACATATTAGACGAAATAGAACGAACACTGAAGAGCATCAGCACAAATCAAAAAAAAGAAGGCGATGAAGAAAAAAAACGACTTCAAAGGCTGTTGCAGGGTTTTGAACAAACGGAAAGAACAACCGAACTGGTGAAACGCAATCTGGCCTCTTGGCAAAGGTTGCTGGCCAAAACCCGTAATGATATAAAAATAGCCTTTTATAAAACCACTGAAAATCCTCCTTTATGAAAACCGGTATAGACCTGGGAACGACTTATTCACTAATTTCACATGTGGGTCATGATGGTCGGGCCATACTCCTCCCCGACCATTCCAACAAAGATATTTTTGCTACCCCATCGGTTGTACATATCGAAGAAAACACTGCACTTGTAGGGCATCTGGTGGAAATGCTGATGGAGGAGAAACCTGATATGAAAGTACTTCGGTTTTTCAAACGTAATTTTGGTATCGACAAGCCATTTTTCTACGATAGCAACAATCATGGCTGGTATCCTGAAGCGATCAGCGCACTGTTGCTGAAAAAACTTCGCTTCGATGCAGAGCATTTTTCAGGTGGAAATATTGATGGTACGGTAATTACCGTACCCGCGCATTTTAACGACTTACAACGCAAATCGGTAATTAATGCCGCTGCCCTTGCTGACCTGCCCCTGTTGGGTTTGGTTGAAGAGCCGGTGGCTGCTGCCCTCCATTATGGAGTGAGCCATAAATCGCACGACCAGGTGTTGGTGGTTTATGATCTGGGCGGAGGGACTTTTGATGTAACAGTGTTAAGTCTGGATGACAAGGGTGTTTATGTACTTGCAAAAGACGGACATACCGAATTAGGGGGCAAAGAATTTGACGAAAAGATCGGTGAGTTTATCATCGACCGGTTTATGCGTGTAACGGGCAGCGAACCTGAATTGAATGCATATACCTTGCTGCAACTGCGTAAAATATCGGAAGAAATTAAAATTGAACTTTCACTGCCACATGTAAATTACCTTAAAAAGAGTGTGCTTCTCGACAACCGGGCTATCGAACTTATCATCAACCGCAGGGATTTTGAAAAAAGCATCCATGAAGCTATCGAGCAGACCATTGCCATCACCATGCGTTGCCTTGACGAAGCCGGATTGAAAGAAGAAAATATTGATGCCTTGCTTCTGGTGGGCGGATCATCAATGATACCGTACATACGTGAACGTATGCGCAAAATATTTACCGGTGGCCACCAAAAAATATTTTATCACGAACCAATGAAAGCTGTAGCTTATGGCGCCGGCATACACGCCTGCCAGTTGAGCGGTGATGCCGAAAAATATGACCTGCCCCCTGAGTTTAGAGGAATTACCGGCTATAACATTGGCATACGAACCATTAATCCGGTAACAAGGAAGGTTGAGGTTGATGTGCTGATAAAGAAAAGTATGCCATTACCAGCCCGTGCAAAACGCACATACTATACCACCAAAGCCGAGCAAAACCGCATCGTACTGGATGTGGTTCAGATGCGCGAAAAAGACAACCTGATACAGGTAGGTAAGCTAATGGTAGGCCCATTACCCAACCCGTCTTTAAATTATGCAGTGGAGGTTACGCTGGAAAATACCGAAGATGGAATAATCACCGTAAGCGCTTACGATCCCAATACCGGAGTGGAGTTAGAACAATCATTCAACAACAATCCCGAAGATATGGGCTACCTTGTTGGCCAGCATAAACTGGTGCAGGAAACCATTATAAATAATCTGGGGATTTGATCAGGGCTATTTGCTCTGGCCTGACAATCTTTATGTGCGGAATGAATTACAGAAATACATATGCCCTATGTTTGTAATTTAAAAAGTTCCTGGAACTAGGGGCTGCTGAAAAAGACCTAATCCATTGGATAGTTGGAAGTTGTTTCAAAAATATCGGATTCTTTGTGCAAGGGTTTAGGAGATATTGATTGAAAAACCTTGCATCAGTGCCTGCCCCGTCCTTCGGGGCTGCACCTTAAAACACATCATCTGACAAAATTCTAAAAAGATTATCGGTACGCTGCACCTTAAAATTGAGGCACAGAGTGGCGATAATCTTTGTAGAAAAATCAAGTAGAATTGAAACAAGAGGTGCAGCGCACCGTAATATAAACATTCTGAGTTTTTCAACAAGCTCTACATAAATCATGCAGTAAATTATTTCCTTAGCTTTAATTCTCATTTCACGAATCAAACTTCAAACTCAGCTATTCATGATTTGCGGGTTGGGTATCTACTAAGCATCTTAAATCAAATTTCTGATTGCAACATTTCCAAAACTTTTTTATCTATAGGAAAAGTCAATGCATCGGGATGCAAATTCGCTAACTTTTCCCACCTGAAAATCTGGGCACCATCCTTAGCTTCAAAATCAAATTTCGTTCTGCTTACCTGAATACTTTCCTCATTTGCGATTTTGATAAGGTAATAAATGCTCAGGAGTTGCTGAGGTTCGTTTAATAAAAAAGTTGGCTGAAAATAATCGGTGGTGTAATAATGGCTTTTAATCACAATTTCTCTTCCCAGCTCTTCGCGACACTCCCGCCTCAAACAATCCAGTGTTCCTTCACCAAATTCAAGCCCGCCTCCCGGAAATTTGGTCATGTACATGCCCAGTCTGAATTCATCAGTAAGCAGCACTTCCATCTTCTCATTGATGGCAATGCCATACACCCGGATGTTGAATTTTTCAATTTTAACTTTCATTCAAAAACAGTTTTAAAATTCCAATCACCAGTTTTTCATCCTGAAATTTAAAATTTATAATGATATTAAATCGTAAATTTGCGTCATTCTTTTCTTTTCACAAACATAACCAATTTGAGTTCAAGATGAATAATCTCTCCCGTCTTTCAGTTTTAATGCTTGCAGCCTTGCTGCTATTTTCCTGCAACAGCAAACAGGATCAGAAAACCAAAAATGATATTTCCCGATTCAACAAAATCGTCAGCAGTTATCCTTCCGGACTGGTATCCTCGGGGAGCAGCCTTTTGATTACACTGGCCGCAAAAGTAGAAAAATATAACCCCGGCACTGAGCTGCCCGAAAACCTCATGAACATTGAGCCATCTGTTTCGGGAAAATTGTTGCTTCTCGATCCGCACACCGTAGAATTCAGGCCTGACCAGCCCCTCAAAAACGGTCAGGATTATACCGTAGATTTCAAGGTGGGCGAGCTCGTGGAAGTACCCGAAAAGCTTGGAGTTTTTGAGTTTAAGGTTTCTGTGATTTATCAGGATTTCACTGTTTATCGTGGTAAGTTGGCAAGCGATGAATCCATAAATAAGCCCACAAAACGCTATGACGGGAAAATGGTTACTGCCGATGATATGAATGTTGATGATGCTGCCAGACTGTTGCTGGCATCTTCGCCAAACGGGAACTTAAATATTGATGTAGAAGCCGTTAGTCCCAAAGAATTTTCATATTCAATCAAGGACATTCCGCGTGAGCAGGAATCGTATCTGATTACCGTCAATTGGAACGGAAGCCCGATCGGACTTGACAAGAAAGGGATGCTTGAAGTTGAAATTCCTGCCATTGATGAATTTAAACTGTTGCAGGTAAATGTTTCACAGGAGTCGCTGAACCAAAGTGTGGAGCTTATATTTTCGGACCCTGTTGACCCCAATCAGGACCTTAGCGGTTTGATCAGGTTCAGGGATTTTGATCAGGCAAAATTATCTGCAAAAGCAAATATTGTAACTATCTACCCAAAGCAAAGGATGCTGGGCGAACAAACCATCATCATCGAAAAATCCATCAGAAATACTTATGGTTCGGTGCTCGACAAAAAAACTGAATATCTGCTTTCAATGGAAGCACTAAAACCTGAGGTAAGCATACTTGGAAATGGTGTGATCATGCCCGATTCGCGCAATCTGATTCTTTCGTTTAAAGCTGTCAGCCTCCGCGCCGTGGATGTACTGGTTTATAAAATTTACACCCAAAACATCATGCAGTTCTTCCAGTACAACGATTACCACGGCCAAAGTCAATTGCGCTATGTAGGCAGGCCGGTTTATCGCAAAATGGTAAAACTGGATGAGAATCCCGGCACAAACCTGCAGCAATGGAATGCTTTTTCGGTTGACCTTACGGGAATGATCAATAGTGATCCCAATGCCATGTACCGTGTAAAAATTTCGTTCCGACAACCCTACACCCTTTACGATTGCGACACAGACAGCAAGGCCGATCTTTCCGAATTTGAGGATTTGCCACTCATGAAAAGCGAGGAAGAAGCATTTTACAACGGGAATGACGAATACTACTACGATTACCCCGAAAACTACCGCTGGCGCGAACGGGATGATCCTTGTTCCAACTCATATTACACTCAGGATCGTTTCCCTGAGCGAAACTTACTGGCCTCCAACCTTGGAATCATAGCCAAATCGGCAGATGGTAAAAAGTTTACAGTGGCTGTTACTGATTTGTTAACTGCCGGCCAGGTATCATCAGCCAACGTGAAGTTTTTCAACTTCCAGCAACAAAATATCGGTGAAACTTCAACGGCATCCGATGGAATGGCTACGATCATGCTAAGCGAACACCCTTATCTTATAGTGGTTCAGAAAGGTGATCAGCAATCCTGGTTAAGAATCGATGATGGTTCTTCGCTCTCGTTAAGCAATTTTGATGTATCAGGACAAAAAATAAGCAAAGGGATCAAGGGAACAATGTACGGAGAACGTGGTGTATGGCGACCCGGCGACACTTTGTTTTTGACTTTTGTGATGGACGACCTCACCAACAAACTCCCGGAAGGCCATCCTGTGGTATTTGAACTTTACAACTCACAAGGGCAACTGGCCAAACGCGAGGTTCAAAACTACGGAACAAATGGTTTTTATACTTTCAGGCCGGTGACCGATACGGAAGCCCCCACCGGAAACTGGACTGCCAGAGTATATGTTGGAGGTGCTACCTTCGATAAGCAAATTAAGATTGAAACCATCAAGCCCAACAGGCTAAAAATAAATCTCTCGTTCAACAAAGAAATATTATCAAAATCAGAACCCGGACAAACCGGTGCACTGGATGTAAAATGGCTGCACGGTGCCGATGCAGCAAAGCTGAGAGCACAGGTTGACATGCAGCTTTATAAGTCGGAGTATGCATTTGAAGGTTATGAAAAATTTTGCTTCAGCGATGCGTCCAAAGAATACTGGCCTTCCGAAAATACCGTCTTCAACGGAAGCCTTGATGCCACCGGCAAAACTTCATTCCCGCTGGATATGTATGTAAATTATGGTGCTCCCGGCATGTTGAAGGCGGTATTCAGCACCCGTGTATTTGAAGATGGAGGTGATTTCTCCACCGATGTGTTTTCGCTGCCATTTGCACCCTACGATCGCTTTGTCGGGGTGCATGTTCCCGCAGGTGGCGACTATCAAAATATGCTCTCCACCGACACATCCCACCTTGTGGAAGTGATGACCGTTGATAAATTCGGAAATCCCGTTGATGCTTCCAATCTGGAGGTGCGCATATATCGCGTTTCCTGGCGCTGGTGGTGGAGTTCCGGCAGCGACAACCTGGCTTCGTGGCTTCGCGGGCAGAATGCTGAACTGCTGGTACAAAAAACAGTTTCCACCAAAAACGGAAAAGGCTCCTTTAATTTCCGCATCGACTATCCCTCCTGGGGTCGCTTTTTTATCCAGGTAAATGATCCGGATGGCGGACACAGCGCAGGAATACCTGTTTACATCGACTGGCCTTCGTACATCAGCAGGAAGGATCGGAACAATCCCGCCGGTGCAACCATTCTCAGCATTGCCTCAGACAAAGAAACTTATATTCCGGGAGAAGAGGCAAAACTGACATTCCCGGCTTCCGCAGATGCCATGGCACTGATCAGCATCGAAACAGGCAGTGAAATTCTGAAATATTATTGGGTTCCCGGTAATGAACTGCAAAATGGTTTTGCCTTTGATATCACCGGCGATATGGCTCCCAATATTTTTGCGTATGTTACCCTGCTTCAGCCCCACGCCCAAACCCTCAACGATCTTCCCATTAGAATGTACGGCGTGATCCCACTCATGGTGGAAGATCCTTTAACCATCCTTAAACCCATGATTGAGGCTCCTGACGAAATTCGGCCAAAAGAGGAATATCAGATCAAAATAAGTGAAGAAAACGGTATGCCCATGACCTATACCCTTGCCGTGGTTGATGAGGGATTGCTGGATATTACCCGCTTCAAAACTCCGGATCTGTGGCAATACTTCTACGCCCGCGAAGCCCTGGGAATTAAAACCTGGGATTTGTACGATGACGTGATGGGAGCTTTTGGAGGCAACTTGCAAAAAGTACTTGCCATTGGTGGAGATGATCAGTCAAAAGTTGATAAAGAGAAAAAACCAAACCGCTTCAAACCGGTGGTGAAATATCTTGGTCCCTTTGAGCTTAAAAAGAACAAAACAGCCATGCATAAACTGACCATGCCCAATTATGTGGGTTCAGTTAAAATAATGGTGGTAGCAGGCCAGCATGGAGCTTATGGATCGGCAGACCAAACCGTTCCTGTAAGGCAGCCACTCATGGTTTTGCCAACAGCACCCCGCGTGATTGGCCCGGATGAGGAATTTAACCTTCCGGTTTCGGTTTTTGCCATGAAGGACAACCTACAAAATGTGAAAATTAAGGTTGTGGTGGAAGGCCTCCTTTCGATAGATGGAGATGAAACCAGAGAATTGCAATTTGATAAAATGGGCGAAAAAATGACATTCTTTAAACTTAAAGGCTCAAAATATGAAGGTGCAGGAAAAATTACGGTTTCGGCTACTTCAGGAAAAGAAAGCGCCTCAGCCGATATTGAAATTGGCATCAGAAATCCGAATGCACACATAACTAAGGTGGAAACCCAGATAATCAATCCGGGAGAATCAAAAAGTATCGCTTACGATTTCTTTGGCATGAAGGGAACAAACAGCGGAACCATCGAAATTTCGGGAATGCCGTCATTCGATCTCGACAAGAATCTGAAATACCTGATCCGCTATCCTTACGGATGCGTTGAACAGGTAACTTCCTCAGTTTTTCCCCAACTTTTTCTGGATGAACTCACCGAATTAAACAGCAAACAAAAAGCTGAAATTAACCATAACATCACGCAGGCAATCAAAAAATTGGGACAGTACCAGTTGGCAAACGGTGGCATGAGCTACTGGCCCGGGCAGCGTTACATTTCTAACTGGGGAAGTACTTATGCATGGCATTTTCTTTTACTTGCCGAGCAAAAAGGATATCTTATCCCCTCAGGATTTAAAAAGCGCTGGGTAGATTGGCAATTTGCCCAGGCCTCAGATTTTCCGGTAAACGGGCATCAATACCACAGCTATAATTATGATGAACTTTCGCAGGCCTACCGTCTTTATACACTTGCCCTCGCCGGAAAACCAAATCTTAGCGCCATGAATCGTCTTCGCGAAAGCGATAACCTGTCGAACACTTCGCGATGGAGACTGGCCGGAGCCTACATTTTGGCAGGAATGCCTGAGGCAGCAAAGGGTTTAACGGAAAACAGCAGTTTCACCGAAACCAACATTTACGACGCTCCCGGATACACCTTTGGCTCAACACTCAGAGATCAGGCAATGATACTCGAGGTTTTGGTGCTTATGGGAAAAGATGAAGATGCTTTCGGACTGGCAAATAAAATGGCAGATGAAATGCGAACTTCCTACCTGAGCACACAAACTGCTGCCTTTTCGTTGTATGCTATGGCACGATTCGCTTCAGGAACAGGCCAAAGCCGGGATAATCATTTTGAGTATGAGTTGGCAGGGAAAAAGGATGAAATCAATACAAAAATTCCGATTTACAGCATCCCGCTCAGCGAGGACGAAAATCCGGAAAAAACAATTTCGGTAAAAAATCTTGCTGAAAACAAACTGTATATTACAAAAACCATCTCAGGCAGGCCTTTGCAGGGTGAGGAAAGCGATGAATCCAAAAACCTTGAAATGTCAGTAAAATATGTTGGCGTTGATGGCAAAGCACTTGAGGTTACAACACTGAAACAGGGGACAGATTTTGAAGCCGTAGTTACCATAAAAAATCCCGGGCAAATGGGGAATTATGAAAACCTGGCATTGGCGCAGGTTTTTCCGTCGGGCTGGGAAATTCTGAACCTCAGATTTACCGAAGCCGGAAATTCCGGTGAGGAAAACACTTACGATTACCGCGATATCCGCGATGACCGTGTACTGACATTTTTTAATCTTAAACCTCAAAAGCAGCTCACCTTTAAAGTATCACTAAATGCTGCCTACACCGGTAAATTTTATTTGCCGGCAACCTCATGCCATGCAATGTACGACAACAAGATTTACGCCCGAAAACGCGGACAATGGGTAGAAGTGGTGAGAGAGTGAAATTCGGTGAATCCGAGGCCGATTTGGTAATTGCTTATTGCCAACTCACAACTCAAAAACTAATCGTATATCCATAAGTCCCGCCATCTTTTTTCGGCTCCTGTTTTTTGGAGGTTTCCGTATTTTTCTTACCTGCAACATAATTGTATTTGATGGTTGCTGTTTCTGCCAGTTTAAAAGTGATTTTCGTACGCATGCTGGCAGTTACGCGTACCCCACGATTTTTAGCTCTGCCATATTTCATTGCTCTTACAACCCGCAGTGCCTCTTCATCGCAGCCATAGCCAATGCCATGTGTAACTTCAGCCGAAATTACCTTTCCCAAACCATCAACCCTGTATTTTACATGGACAGTTCCTTCGATTCTTTTCTCCAAAGCCTCTTTGGGGTATTTCAGGTTGGTTCTGATAAATTCCTGCAAGGCTTTTTTTCCACCCGGATATTCAGGCAGGTCGATGAACTTTTTTTCTGTATTTTGTTCTTTCATAAAAAGATTTTCAACAAATGTACTGAAAACTGAATTTAATAGGCTTCTGGCTAATAGTGAAAGCACTATTTTTTTAAATTTGCTAACTCTATCAAAAATATGACAAAATTTAACTAACCTAAATCTTTTAAAGTATGATAAATTTCTCACCAACACCTGAACAGGAGAAGATCGTTGAGCAATACCGCGACTTCGCCCAAAGGTGGATTGTCCCCAACAGATTGAAATATGACGAGCTTGCCGAGTTTCCCTGGGAAATTGTAAAGGCTGCCTATGACGAAAAAATTATGAATGGCCCCATGCCAAAAATTTATGGCGGGCATGAGCATTCATTGCTTGATGGCGTTTTTGCTTCTGAAGAGCTTGGTGCAGGCTGCGTTGGTATTGGCATCTGCATCGATGCAAACACCCTTGCACTCACACCGCTTTACCTGGCAGCCAGCGATGAACAAAAGAAAAAATATTTTGGCCTCATCAACGAATTAAAAGGCGTGGCAGCGTATGGACTTACCGAACCTCAGGCAGGTTCAGATGTGCAAGGCATCAAATCTACTGCGATTAAAAAAGGTGACAAATACATCCTGAATGGGCAAAAAAGGTTTATCACCAACGCCGAGGCATCTACTTTTATCACAGTATTTGCGATGACCGACCCTGAAAAAGGATCGAGGAGCCTTACTGCTTTTTTAGTTCCCACCGACTCACCCGGAGTGGTAATGAAACCCAGACTTAAAAAAATGGGGCAAAGAGCCAGTGTGCAAAATGAAATCGAATTTCATGATGTGGAAATCCCCGAAGCAAATAGAATTGGCGACGAAGGCTATGGTTTTATCATCGCCATGAAAACCTTCGACCGCACCCGCACAGGAGTAGCGGCCCTCAGCGTAGGAAATGCCCGTGCTGCCTATGAAACAGCTAAAGAATGGACCAAAAACAGGAAGCAATTCGGAAAACCCATTGCAGCCAATCAGGCCATCGGTTTTATGCTGGCAGATATGGCAACAAAAATTGAAACTGCCAGACTGCTCACCTGGAATGCTGCCTGGGCATACGACCACGATAAGAAAAAACTTAACAAGCTATCAGCCATGTCAAAACTCTATGCCTCCGACATTGGTATGGAAGTTACCACCGATGCCGTTCAGGCAATGGGCGGTGATGGCTATACCTGGGATTTTGGTGTTGAAAAAATGATGCGCGATGCCAAACTTTGCCAGATTTATGAAGGCACAAATCAAATTCAGCGCTTGGTTATCAGCAAGAGCATTTTAAAGGAATAATTCTGAAATATTTCCCAACTGAAATCCCCTCAGGAAAAATTCATGAGGGGATTTGCTTTTTGTAAAAAATTGAAACCTAAATTAACGAATTTTAAAAAAATTCCCTGTCGAATTCATTTTACTTTTGCAATCGAATTGAAAAACAATTTATTAACTTAATATAAAAATACATTTATGGGAGTATTAGTAGGAAAAAAAGCACCGCTCTTTGAAGCAGAAGCGGTAATAAATGGTGGAGATTTTGTTGAAAAATTTACGCTTGAGCAATATATCGGAAAAAAACATGTGGTATTTTTCTTTTACCCACTTGATTTTACTTTTGTTTGCCCCACCGAAATCCTGGCTTTTCAGGATAAAATGGCTGAGTTTGAAAAACGCAATGTAGCTGTTGTTGGCTGCTCGATCGACTCGAAATTTTCGCACTGGGCATGGCTCAATACCGAAAAGAAAGAGGGTGGCATCAAAGGCGTTAAGTATCCATTGGTTTCAGATCTGTCCAAAACAATTGCAGAAAATTATGATGTGCTGGCAGGTGAATATGACTACAACGAAGATGGAGAAATGGAATTCGATGGCATTCCTGTGGCATACCGCGGATTGTTCCTGATCGATAAACAAGGCATCGTTCGCCATCAGGTGGTAAATGATTTGCCATTGGGACGTAGCATTAAAGAAACTTTAAGAATGGTTGATGCACTTCAGTTTTACGAAGACAATGGTGAAGTTTGCCCCGCCGACTGGCAAGAAGGAGAAGATGGGATGAGCGAATCACACGAAGGAGTTTCTGACTATTTGTCGAAACACTAATAAATACATTTCTAAATGAACAGCCCCTTTCACAGGGGCTTTTTTATAATAAAAAAATGAAAGATAAATCAGCAAAAACCAATTTTCAGATTCACGAACTACTCACCAGGCGCTGGAGTCCGAGGGCATTCGATGCACAAAAGATTGAAAAAGAAAAACTTCAGCGCATTTTTGAAGCCGCACGATGGTCGCCATCTGCAAGCAATGAGCAACCCTGGCATTTTATCATAGGTGAAAAAGGAGATGAAACCTTTGCCAGGATTTTTGAAACCCTTGTGGAATTTAATCAGCTTTGGGTAAAAACTGCTCCGCTGGCCGGAATTATTGTTGGCCGGGAGAATTTGCTAAGTAATGGGAAAATTAATTTTTGGTATAAATATGATGTAGGCCAGGCCGCTGCACACATGAGTTTTCAGGCCACCCACGAAGGGTTGTTTGTGCACCAGATGGGTGGTTTCGACCGTGAAAAAGCCAGGGAATTGTTTCATATCCCTGAAGGTTTTGAAGCCATCAGCGCCTTCACCATCGGCTACATCGGCGACTACAATGTACTGCATCCCAACCTGCAACGGCTTGAGCTTGAAGAAAGGACGAGAAAAAGTACTGATGAGTTTGTGTTTTCTGATAATTTTGGCAAAAAATCAGAATTAATTTAAATCATACAATGATGTTTTTATCAAAAACCGGTATCCAAAAAACAGATGGATTCCATAAATCTCCTGTTCGTTCAATATTGCTCCATGCCTCAATAATCATGGTTTTAATACTAAGCAATATTTCATGTGGTGACGGAAAATCAGTGAAATCAACAACCTCGCAAAAGCAAAGCAAAATAATTGTGAAGCCAAAATTAAGCACCCCTGTTTTTAATGCTGATTCGGCCTACTATTTTGTTGAAAAACAACTATCGTTCGGCCCACGGGTTCCCGAAACGGAAGCACATGAGGCCTGTGCTTTATGGCTTGAAGCAACGCTTGGAAAGTTTGCTGACAGTGTGATGGTTCAGGAGTTCAAAGCCAGGGTTTATGACAACAGAATTTTTTCAGGAAAAAACATCATTGCCTCATTTAAACCCGATTTTCAAAACAGGATATTTCTTTCTTCACATTGGGATTCGCGTCCTTATGCCGATCATGATCCGGATGTTTCAAAGCATGATGTCCCCATCGATGGAGCCAACGACGGAGCAAGCGGAACCGGCGTTTTAATCGAGATTGCAAGACAGCTTAGTATTCAAAATCCGGGAATTGGGATAGATATTGTTCTTTTCGACCTTGAAGATTACGGGCCGCCCCAGGATTCACAAACAGATCAGGCCAGCGAAACCTGGGGACTGGGATCGCAATACTGGGCAAGGAATTTCCATGTGCCCGGATATTCGGCTCGTTACGGAATTTTACTTGACATGGTGGGCGCATCAGATGCCATTTTTCCGCTTGAAGGATTTTCGATGTACTATGCCCCGGATATTGTAAAAAAAGTTTGGAACATTGCTGGTGAAATTGGCTACGGCGATTATTTTGTTTTTGACAATGGGGGCTACATTACCGATGACCATTACTTTGTGAACCTTATTGCCCAGATACCAACCATCAACATCATTCACCTTGACCCTGCCTCGGTTAACGGAACTTTTTACGATCACTGGCACACAGTAAATGACAATCTGGAACAGATCGAACCAGCCACCCTAAAAGTTGTCGGGCAAACCGTCCTCGAAGTGATATTCAGGGAGTAACATTTTGAAAAGAAAACTGGTTATTTCATCATTTCCAGAAATTGGTTTTTCCTTTCAAGATCATCAAATGAAGGTTCGTTCAAAAACCGGTTGGTGTCATTGAACCCCAACACAATCGCCTGCTGAAGAAAACCTTCTGCAGCAGCTTCATCACCGGTATTCATTTTAACAATGGCGTTCAGGTAGGCATGCTCGGGATTCACGGGCTCAACCATTCTGTAAACGTTAATGTTTTTTTGAGCCTGAATCCAGTTTTTTTCGGAGATGGCTTTGTTTGACATCATAAAACTCAACAAGCCCAGGTAAGCATTCAGTCGTTTATTCAATCTATCCTGATAAATATCATCCACAGGGGTTTTAATTTTTGTGATTTCATTTTTCCACCAGGCCATATCTTTTGTTTCAAAATCCGATAAATAATTATTCTGCTTCCCGGTTTCCACTTCCATGGTTTTTACCATGGCAGAAAGATCGCGGGAATAGGCCGCATTTTTTTTGGAGGATTTTGCCAGTGATTCAAAGGATTTTGTGTCACCTACACCTTTCAAAACAGAAGCCGCACGTGCGGCCATTTCAGCTGCATCAAAGTACCTGTCGCTGTCAGTAAAATCTTTGATCGCTGTGTTATAATAATCGATGGTAAGCCGGATAAGCTGCTCGTCCCTGCTGATAACTTGTTGCCTGATATCGTTGATCTGGATGGCAAGGAATGCTTCACGCATTATGGCTTCATCAGGCCAGTCGTGGCCGCCATCAAAAATTGCAAGTTCATTCTGAAATCCTGACCGTCGAAGATTCCTGTCGTTATTGATCAGTTCGCCCAAATTAAAATCTTCGTAACCCACCATTCCAAAATAATAAAAATTGGGATTGGGTAGCTGGCGAACTGCCGGAAAACCTGCTCCACATCCTATCACAGCATCTATTTCCGGTATTTGAATGGCAATTGAAACGGCCACACGAGCACCACCCGAAAAGCCAAGAGTGAAAATTCTACTTTCATTCACTGTGAGCTTTTTGGCAATAGCATTTTTCATTTCATTGTAATACACCAGGCCATCCTCGATAGCCTGGCCATTTTGTGATTTGTTGGAACCCACCAAAACAAACCCAAATTCTTCAGCAAGATTTTTATATTTCTCAATGGGAAGCTGCCCGTTAGCGTGCGGATCAAAAATAAATATTACGGGAACTTCATCCTCAGTATTTACAGATGATGGGATAAATGTTGAGTAACCCGGCTTAATGGTATTCATTGCATTAAATGCCTTTGAAACCACTGAATCAGAAATGCCTTGATCATCTTCCTGAATCACACTATTAACCGGGTTACTGATCTTTGAACTTTCTGAGCTTGCCCGTTCCGAATCAGTGCTTTTCCCCTTCGGATTTTCGGGACTCATGCACTGATAAAAAAATGCTGAAATCAGCAACAAAAGCATAAAACAGATTGGATATTTAATTTTCATAGTTAAATTTTTATCCTGCAAAGATATGGAATAAGCTGATTTTGTTGAGAATGAATGCTGTTGAAGATTTGGAATAATTGATATCCGGAGTTCCGGATCTATCTGCTGATGAAACAAAAAAGGAGCTCCAGATACTGAAGCTCCTTCTACTTTATATAAATCGCTTATTACTTGATGATCAGCTTATCAATGCTGATGCCTTTATCGGTAGTTATCTCTACAAAATAAACACCTTGCAGGAAGTTGTGCGTATTTACTTTGAGTGTCGATTCGTTCACCATCTGATCAAAAACAAGCTGACCCATATTGTTGGTGATCTTCACGTTTTCAATTGTTCCGCTTGCGCTGATGTTTACTTCATCTTTGGCAGGGTTCGGGAACATGGAAAGTGTTTCGAAGCTGCCCTCGTTGATTCCGGTCAGCATATCAGGAACTTCACCACCAAAATCTGTGGGATAAAGATAGAAGTTGATGGTTTTGGTGGCACCGTCAACTACCTCAATACCATTATAAGTTACCGGCTGATAGCCTTCAGCATTACATTGGATATTGTAAGTTCCACCTACAATATGAAGGGTGTAGTGGCTGCCAAACGGTGTTTCATAAGAAACAGCCCCAAAATCTGTATTTAATGCAGTAACCCATGCTGTATTCAAGGTTAGATTGGTTACAGCATCTCTGACAAATCCCTGAATCTGTCCTTCCAGATCACCGATTTCCACATGGCAAGGTTCAGCTACACCTGATTCACCACCGGGATAAACAGCTGAAACCGAGAACCAGTGACTTCCATCGGGGCAGTTGTTGTGGGTATAGGTAAGCTGCGTAACCATGGGTGACACCATTTGATTATCCATATACACATTATAACCCTCCACGTCTTCCGACATGGGTAACGGTGCTTCCCATGTAAGGGTAACATCGTTGCCAACAACAGTAGCCGCCATATTTTGAGGTGCATTGTAATTTATAGCTGCGCCAAAGTTTGCTGTATAATCTTCGGTTTCACCGTAAGAGAAACCTGCACAGGGATCATCGGATGGATTCTGCCAGTTGGCGCGGATTCTGATGCGCTTATTGCCTGAAAAGTCTCCTGCCGGAATTGTAAAGGAAGATGTATAAACCTGATTTGCAGCAGCCATTACAAAATTTGTAATCAGCTTTTCAGAAGCTTCAAACTCTTTGTCATCGTCAAGGTCAATCCAAAGTGTAGCCTGCTGATTGCTGTATCCGGTTGACCACTGCACGCTGTAAGTTTGTCCGGCTTCGAGATCGGCAATCATATCAGTAAAATCACCATAGCCATCATTACTGCAACCATTACTCATATTACTAATTTGCTCTAAGGAAAATCCTGTAAATCCGTCACCATAGCTACAGTTTGCACTGGGATAGCAATAATCGGGGAACAACAACGAAAGTACATCCTGCTGGCTAACTCCCATGCCGGCAGTCAATCCCAAATTAAGTTCAGCTTCGTATCCGGCTGGAACACTTGAGCTGGCAGTTACCATAAATGTGGCCGTACCGTTATTATCGGGAGTAAGATCACCAATTTCCTGTGGTGTTAAAGTAAGCACAGAAACATATTGATCACTGGAGGTGAGGGTTGCCATTACATCGTAAGCATCGGCACTCCCATTGTTTTCGACGGTAACAATCATCGGTGCGGTTTCGCCCGGGTCGAGAAGGCCGTTTCCGTTTCCTCCGGCATCGTTGATGATGTATTCAACAAATTTAAGGTTTGGAGCATGACCTGCGATGGATATATAGCTTTCCCAAACATCGGTACCGTTGGTTGAGCTCAGTTCGAGGGTTACCATGTGTCCATCAGGAATATTTTCGTCAGCTTCCAGTGCAAAAGCATTGTTCACTGTAACTGTTGCATTGGCCGCAATAGTTCCAAAGCTTTCGGTTCCATCAGTAATGGTTACAAAAGGATCGGAAGTGGTCATGGTAACAGTAACATTGTTTGCAACTTCAACGCCTACGTTTTTCATGGTCATGGTCAGCATCACACTTTCACCGTAATCCATCATTCCATTATTATTTCCGGCAGCATCATTCACTACATAAGAATCGCCTACCACGTAAGGACCTGAGGGAGGAATTATTTCAACACTGGCTTCATAACGGAAATAGTTTTGTTTGATAACAGTAACAATCATGGTGTTGGGAGGGAGCTGCGGCTCGATCACAATATTGTTGGCTCCACCGGCACTTTCGGCAGTTCCGATGATTTCGCCGTTTACGGTAAGTGCTATAAATGAACCAGCATCTGCAACAACGGTAAAAACACTTTCACCACTGTAAAGAATGGGGTTGTGGGTTACAGTTTGCGTTTGTGGAACCTCAGAATATACCTGCATAAAAGCACCTCCGTGGTGGTGGAAAAGGTTGTAAGTTACTTCTTTGTTGTTGGTGTTGTAAGGCCAGTTACTTTGCTGGAGGAAATATTTACCGGCAGCATTACCAAAAGCGGGAAGAAATCCACGTTCAGCTACAGGTGCACCATAATCCGGCAAAAAGTCGGGGTAGAAATTATCGAACATACCCCAAACATAGGTATCGTTTACAAACGAATAGGAAACTTCAGACGCTGCAATTAGGCCAAGTGCACCGGCATTTTGTCCATTGTAGGTATAGCGATGGAATTTTTCGGTAAAACATTCACCACTCATGTTGTATTTACCAGTTAAGCAGTTGATGGAAAATACAAATACAAGTTCGTTGTCCTGATTGTTGGTAAGGTTGCTGATATGGCTACTTACAAATGCCGGTTCACCCCAGCCTGTTTCCATGCCGTGGTCGCGGTGTTGTAATGCAAAAGCACCATCGTTAATGGCATTGACCACCTGATCAGCTGTTCCGCCTGACCAGCCGCCAAGTTCAGCAGGAGTTAATGGAATATATCCTTGTCCGCTCGGGCCAAAATAATCAACCACCATGGAAGTATTTTGATTGGATGACCAGGAGCTGCCGGGAGTACCGCTATAAATGGCATTGATACGAACGGGTTCTTTATCGGTAACCTCGCGCCAGTATCCACCAACGGTTTCCGAACAAATCTGAAACCAGCGTTCTGTTTGCCATCCAAGAGCGGTGATGGGTTTATGATAAAAATTATAATCGGTTGGAGGATCAGACTCGTAATCGAGCATCTTCGATACCATCACTTCAAGATGAGCAGTATTTTGAGCAGTCATCCTGGCAAAGATAATGTCGGGCATATCGTTATTGTTTACATCCGCCAAAATATTATCGGAAACACAATAGCCATCCCAAATAGGTGAGGTAATGGAGGTATTGGCATCGGTACCGTAATCGGCCATAAGCAAAACGGCAACAGGTGGAGTGCTCCAGTTATTGAAGGCATCATTAAAGTAGTTTTCCAAAATTGTGGGTGTGTTTCCACCAATTTCGGCCAGTGTAACAATGCCGGTTTTGATACCCTGCAATGTACGCCAATCCTTAATTTGCCCGGCATAGGGTAACCAGTCGGGGCTGTTTGGAACCACAATAATGTATTCATACTCTTCATCGCGGGTATTCATACTTTTTATGCGCTGGCTGTAATCCAATGCGGGGAGTGACTGGTAATTGAGGAATGCATCCTGAAGGATGGGGTCGAACCAGCGGCTGCGGAGACGGTCTTCACCAAAATGACCGTTGCCACCTTCAAAAATCACTTCCATTTCCACATTACGATATACCAGCAATTCTTTGGAAACAGGATTGTACTGGAAAGGTGTTATACCAAGCATTACAGCGTCAACACCCCTTAATTTTGTGGGCTCTGAAAGTTGGAATGGATTGGCAGGATAAAAAGCATCATTTTCATAAATTTTTTCGTCTTTTCTGTAAACCATTGGCCCGTCTTCGTTGTCGAAAGGAATTCGTGGAGATGGAGCAAGTTCAACATTTTGAATGGTTTCTATACGATAACTTGTAACGTTGAGGGTGGCAGTAGCTCCCTGAGGAAGGGCGACATAACGGCTAAAACCCGGAACATTGGGGGCTCCTTCGTTGTTTGGCAAAAATGCCTTGGCAATTTTAATTTCCTTCATCATCTTACCTTCAACGTCCTGATCTGTCAATTGAAAATCAGTAATTTCAAAATTAGCTTTGATGCCTGAAGCATTCTGCTGTTTGAGCGTTAGACCGGCAGGAGAGCTTGATCCTTCATATTGAAAGGATTGAGCGCTAAGCTGTGTGAGAGAGCACATCAGTGAAAATAGGAGAGCAAGTTTCACTGTTTTCAAAATTTGTGTAGAAAATCGCATCGTGTATAAATTTAGTGAATGAATAAGTTAAAATATGTGATAAAATTTCTTTCAGCCCCAAAGTTAAAAAACTTAAATTTTTCGCGTGGCTAAAATAGAAATTTAACACAAAATAGCAATATTAACCTATTATTTAAATTGATTCAAGCTAAGGAATGAATCAGGATGGTGTGAGATCAGTGAATCGTTATATAGCAGGCATGGGGGATTAATTAATTATTCCATGTTTGTGTTTTGCTGATTTCGAAAACTGATTTTTTTAATCACCAAACTTCATCGACAATAATTCCCTGCGTTCGTGGTAAATTTTTATAATCAATTCTCCAAAAAGGGTGTTTGCCCAGGCAAACCAGGAGCGGTTAAAATCCCCGGGCTTGTCTTTGTGGAAAGCCTCATGCATAAATCCGGTGTGGGCATGGGTTTGTTTCAGCATGGTAAGACACTTTAAAATTTCGTTTTCATCGGTGCTGGTCATGGCGCGAAGGATGATGCCCATAGGCCATATTTTGTCTTTTCCGGTGTGTGGACTGGCTTGTCCTTCGGCAGCACTGCCTTTTAAAAAATAGGGGTTGGCATTGCTGAGTAAAAAGGTTCTGGTGTTTTTATAAATCTCATCCTCTGCTTCGTGAGCTCCAAGATATGCCAGCGACATCAGGGAGGGCACATTGGCATCGTCCATAAAAAGCCGGTTTCCAAAACCATCCACCTCATAAGCATATATTTCGCCAAAATCCAGATGGCTTGCAATAGCATACTTTTTAATGGCCACATTCACCTCATCAGCAAAATCGGAACATTCACGTGCAAAGGGTTCATCGTGCATCACCTTTTTATAAATATTGGCCAATTGCCGCAGTGAAATCACAGCGAAGATATTTGAAGGTATCAAAAAAGGATAAAGTGTTGCATCGTCCGAAGGCCTGAACATCGAGGCGATCAGTCCAACCGGTTTGATGAGCCTGCCAGTTCCGCCAAAGGTAGGAGCATCGATCATGGCGGTAGTTTTCCGGATGAAGTAATAGGGGGAAGTGCCATCTTTTCGTTGTTCGGTTTTAAATGTTTTCACGATCAGGCGCATGGCTGTATTCCATTCCTCATCAAAAATGGAATCATCGTTGCTTATTTTGTAGTATTCATAAGCTAATCGTACAACGTAGCACAAGGAGTCAATTTCCCATTTGCGTTCGTGAACTCCCGGTATTGGCGTTGGCTTATCACTCTCCCAATCCGATTTCTTATCCAGATCTTTATAAAAGGCATTGGCGTAAGGATCCTTCAACACACATTTCACCTGCCGGTTGACCAGGCCTTTAATAAGCTGCCTGATTTTTTCGTCTTCATTTATCAGCGGCATATAAGGCCATACCTGAGCAGTGGAATCACGAAGCCACATGGCATCAATATCACCGGTGATAATAAAGGTATCCGGCTTCCCATCGATGATTTCAAAATCCACTGTTGTGTCCAAAGTGTTTGGATAACAATTTTCAAACATCCAGGCCAACTCATCATCCTTGATCGAGGCTTTCACCTCTTTTATTAATGCTTCAACTGCTTCACTTGCAAATGTTCTTTGTGCCGGAACCGGTCGTTTTGAAATATAGGAACCGGGACTAAAGAACCCCATTGCAAAGGTGTTGGCTCCGGCCAGGCTAAGCCCCCCGAGAGCCAGAGTGTTTTTAATTATGAAATATCTTCTGTTCACTACCTTTTAATTCTAATATTCTACTTCAATAATGTAATTTGTGCTTTGGCATGGAAACTTTCCGGCTTGAAAAACCTCAGCAAAAAGTCCAGGTTTTCACGAACGAGTTCATCAGTTTCGGTACCCGGAAACTTAAAATACGGAAGACAGTTAATCTCTGACAGATATAGCACCAGGTCTTTGCTTACAATATTGCCATAATAGAATTTCATAGCATCCTTATTGTTTGTTGTATTAATATAGAACTGATTTTCCGGATCGGGAACAATACTGTTAAAACCAAATACTACTTCCATGCCTATATCACGGTTAAAAAACACGAGGGCATCCTCTTCAAAATTGTTGGTGGTTTCTTTTAAATCCCTATTTTGTTCGAAATTTTTCAGTAGAGGTGTCTTTTTGCCGGTCTTTTCTGATTTTTTTTCATTGTAGAAATCAAAAAAGTTCACTAAAAAATCATGCATGGCATTTCTGTTCTCAAAATATTTTATTGGCTTTTGATTGTTGAATTCCAGGAAATGTTGATACTGTTCCAAAATGATTTCCTTTTTACTGTCTTCATTGTCAAACAGGCCTGCATTTGTAGGATTCGAAGTTTCTTCGAGCAGCACTTCATCGTCATAATCCTGGGTGAAAAGAGACCCGGAAAACCACCACTCGTTTTGCCAGTTTACAATGCTGAAAGTCAAAACCGATTTATCAGGGATCAGGTTTGCAGGCTCCAATGATTTAAGGGTAACGTTGATAAGCTTTCCCGAACTGATATGCTTCACGTGGATATTTTCGGTGTCGTGCCCCAGGTAAAGGAAACTGCCTGTTTTTTTTTCGCTAATCCCGAGGAGTTGGGTGTGCAGCGGGTGTTTTTCCCCAAGAATTTGAGCCAGCCAATCCTTGCCTTTCATGGCCAGCAATGAAGTGATGGTGTTTTGAACCTTGTCATCATGCAAGCCGAAAATCAGCCCTTCAAACCTCCTTATGTCATTTCCTTTCTTGCGCAGCTCGTTGATGACATATATTTTTTCTTTTTCGTTTTGTTCGCCATAGAAATAAAAAAGGTAACTGTTCAACATCAGCCATTCGATGACAGACCTGATTTTATAAAAGTCAGTTTGATCGTGAGGAAGCATTAAAAAATCATGCATCATCCGGTTGACGGGGGCATCATCCCACTCTTCATCAAAAATGTCAAAAATCAGATTAGCAACCAAAATGAGTAATTCCGAAACAGGTGATATCAAAAGCCGGTGTTGATATTTCATGGATAAATAATACCAGATCAAAAAGGTGATGTCCTGCGGATTGGGTTCCCCATCAAAATATTTATCCAGATCGTAAAATGGGAGGTATTTGTTATATAGCTGATGATGCCGGTTGATGAATGCCTGCCAGATTCCTGCCTCCGATACCAAATCCTCGAACCAGGCTACCAGCAAACATGACAACTGTTTCCCGTTTTCTTCCACATCATCACGAAAAAGCTCATGTCCAAATTCGTTAAAAACCTCATTTACCATATTACACACTTTTAAGTAGTGCATATCTGTTTTTTGAGGCTTATTGTTGGGGTGAAATTTAAGCCA
>JAIOZV010000036.1 GCA_021740425.1 Bacteroidales bacterium
ATATTTTCCTATATTCATTGAGTTAAGATTTTTCTCAATGAAACAACAATTCAAATCGTCACGCAGCTAAAAAACGCTGAAAACTACTGATTACAATGATTTCAATGAACTAAAACTAATTTATAGTGGACACTAGTGTTGTGCAATAGTAAAAAAAATCTTTGTAACCAAAAAGATAATTTCTCAGAAACATGAAGCAGGTCGAGGTAAGCACAGCACAAAATGTCACCATTCAATATCCTCTTGCAAGTATCGGCGATAGGATTTTTGCATTTTTCATCGACCTTTTTATTGTTCTTTTCACCATAGGTATTCTTCGCCTGCTGATCATGTTCATTTTTGGCATCCACGATCAGGAGATTTTATTGACCTCAGTCTTGATTCTCATCCCGGGGCTTTTTTACCATTTGTTTATGGAAGCTTTCGGTGGTGGACGATCCTTTGGGAAAAAATTTCTTGCCATCAAGCCTATAAAGCAAAACAGCGAACAAATGACCTTTTCAGATTGCCTGATGCGATGGGTTTTCAGATTGCCCGACATCCTGCTTTCGATGGGTTCGATGGCGGTAATTATGATTACTTCATCATCAAAATCGCAGCGGCTGGGCGATTTTCTTGCTGAAACCGTAGTCATCAAAACCATAGATGTAAACAAACCAAGGCTTGATCAAATACTGAAAATAAACGAACGCCAGGATAGTTTTGTCCCCACATATCCACAGGTCAGGCAATTGGCTGACAAGGATATTCTTTTGATCAAGGAAGTTATTTCACGGCACAATAAATTCAATAATGAATCAACCCTGCTTGCTCTGACAAGCGTAGTTGAAAAAGCAGAAAGCCATCTCCGGGTTAAGTCCCCAAAAAACAAAATCGGGTTTTTGAAGGACATCGTCAGGGATTATGTTTTTATGACAAGGTGATAAAAAGCCACCTGAATATCCCGTGATTAAACGCCCATGGGTATGCGTGCAGCCATAATAAGAAAAAAAAGGATATAAACTGTAATTGCCGCAATAACGGAAATACCAATGAATTTATAATGACTTTTCAGATTTCGGAATGCGTTTTCCAAATTCAAATTATCGTTTTGATACAATGAAATTTTCATATATTTTGCAAATCGAAAAAGATACACAGCCGGAATGATGTAGAGCAATGTAAACAATACCATGATCAGAATAATGTATTGGGTGTCATTTTGATCTGAAGATTGTCCAGACAGTTGATTTACTGAAACGGCAGCTATGATTCCTCCAATAGACATTAAAGCGGAAATGATAAACAGAAAAACTGACAGAAACTTAGCCCACTTTCTTGTTTCGTTGAGGAATATTTTTGATTGTTGATTCAATTGCAGTCCTTCTGATTCCTGAACCACATCATCGATAAGCTGGTAATTTTCTTCCATGTTTTTTTGTTTTAGCTTTGAATTACTTTTGTAAACTGAGTTCCAAAAATAAAGCATTTAGTTCAAATACCAGGAATGGCTTTCCTCATTTTTTTATTAATACAATTTTTAGGATCAAGTAAAGTTAATTTGTGTCAAAACAACTCTTTATGAAAAGTACCGGTGCAATGAAAAAATTTTCCACTTACCTCATTCTGTTTTTATTATTTATCGCTTTCAAATCCAACTGTCAAAATTTACTTACAGATAGCTCATATAAATTCACCCCAACAAGCACAATCTGGGCAGATTCTGTTTTGAATACGCTTTCGCTGGATGAAAAAATTGCCCAACTATTTATGATCCGCACATACTCCAACAAGGATCGACATTTTTACGACAGTATTTCGCGCTTAATCATCGATTACAACATTGGCGGGCTGTGCTTTTTTCAGGGCGACCCGGAGGAACAGGCTAAACTCACCAACAGGTGGCAACGCATGGCAAAAACCCCTCTCCTCATGGCCATCGATGCCGAATGGGGGCTTGGCATGCGCCTGGACAAAGCATGGTCGTTCCCAAAACAAATGACCCTGGGAGCCATGCAAAACGACACTTTGGTTTACCTTATGGGAAAACAGATCGGGAAACATTGTAAAAGGATAGGCATACACATGAATTTTGCCCCCGTGGTTGATATCAACAGCAACCCCAACAATCCGGTAATCAATTTCAGGTCGTTTGGCGAAAACCCCGAAAATGTGGCAAAAAAAGGTGCTGCTTACATTAGCGGACTGCAAAGCGAAGGCGTGATTGCTACTGCCAAGCATTTTCCGGGACACGGCGACACCGACAGTGATTCGCATTACACCCTGCCCCTGCTCAATCACGATAAAGCGCAAATCGACAGCACCGACCTTTACCCGTTTCGCGAAGCCGTTAAAGCCGGCGTTGGGGGCATCATGGTAGCCCATTTATTTATCCCCGCCCTCGACAGCCGCGAAAATATGGCCACTTCCCTTTCCGAAAAAACAGTGGACAGCCTGCTGAAAGGTGTTCTTGAATTTCAGGGATTAGCTGTAACCGATGCCCTTGATATGAACGGCGTAACCAACTATCACAAACCCGGTGATATTGAATTGAAAGCTTTTTTGGCAGGAAATGATATTTTGTTGCTTCCACTGGATATTCCCGGTGCCATTAATAATATAAAAGATGCCATTGAAAGCGGTTTGGTTTCGGAAGATGAATTGAATAATCGTTGCCTAAAAGTTTTAGCCTGCAAACAAATGGCTGGATTGGATAAACATGAACCCTCAAAGGAAACTGGAATTTTGACCGAAATCAACAATCCGGACAACGAACTAATCAACCGCAAAATATTTGAACAAGCCATCACACTGGTTAAAAACGAAAATGATTTGATTCCAATAAAAAATCTGGATACGCTCCGCATTGCTTCTTTAGTCATCGGCCGTGAAACTCCCGGAACATTCCAACAAACCCTTGGGCTTTACACCCTGGTTGAAAATTTTAATGTTTCTTCAAAACCTTCAAAAGCTGAAGTTGATGAGCTCAAAAATAAGCTGGCAGATTTTAATCTGGTGATTGCAGGCATCGAAAACACAAGCAATTCCCCATCTCGAAATTTTGGTATTTCAAGCGAAGCACTTCAACTTATCCACGAAATTGCATTGCAACCTTCTGCTTTTGTAATCAATATTTTTGGAAATCCTTACGCATTGGAAAACTTTACTGATCTCAAAGTGCCCGATGCCATCATGATTTCGTACGAGGATAATGAAACTGCTAAGGACATCTCTGCACAAATGATTTTTGGCGCCATGGGAATCAGTGGAAGATTGCCCGTTACCGCCACTCCGCAATTTCACTCAGGTCTGGGGATCAAAACACTGCCAATCGGCCGCTTAAAATATTCCATCCCCGAAGAATTGGGCATTACGCGCCAGGCACTCGATACCATTGTAAAGCTGGTAGAGTCTGGGATTTCGGAAGGAGCCTATCCCGGGGCACAAGTATTACTGGCAAAAAACGGGATTGTGTTTTTTAATCAATCCTTTGGCTATCATACCTATGATAAAAAAAGAGCAGTTGAAAATACAGATTTGTACGATCTGGCATCCCTGACAAAAATATCGGCGACAACTTTAGCACTTATGGATTTGCACGAATCAGGACTTTTTGATATCGACATGCCCTTGTCGTACTATTTACCCTATTTAAAAAACTCAAACAAACGGTCGAAGATAACCCGCGATATTCTAACGCACCAGGCACAGTTTCAGGCATGGATTCCATTTTACCTCAAAACAATTACCCATCATAAGCCTAAACCCGAAATTTATGCTACCAGGCCATCAAAAAGTTTCACCACACCAGTGGCAAAAAATCTTTACATCATCAATAGCTATCGCGATAGCATTTTCGATACCATCGTAAGTTCCAAGCTAAGGATAAAGAAGGATTATAAATACAGCGATTTAGGATATTATCTTGTTTGTGATGCTATCGAAAGGATTACCGAAAAACCCTTTGATACATTTGTAAAGGAAAAATATTATCGCCCTATGGGGATGAATTTCATGGTTTATAAACCATTGCAAATATTCGACTCCGACCGCATTGTGCCAACAGAAAATGATACCGTATTCCGGAAACAACTTATTCATGGATATGTACACGATCCAGGAGCTGCAATGCTGGGTGGCGTTTCAGGTCACGCCGGATTATTTTCGAATGCCAACGATGTGGCAAAGCTGATGCAAATGTATTTACAGGGAGGCTTTTATGGCGGACGACAATATGTAAAACCTGAAATACTTTCCGAATTTACAAGACAACAATATCCACTGGATGAAAACCGCAGAGCCATAGGTTTCGACAAACCCTATCCTGAATATGATGCGCTGGGGCCTTGCTGCGAAAGTGCTTCAATGAACAGCTTTGGACACTCAGGGTTTACAGGAACATATACCTGGGCTGATCCGGAAAACGGGCTGGTTTACGTTTTTCTCTCCAACCGGGTTTATCCCGATGCAGCCAATTACAAACTACTAAAAATGAACTTACGAACTGATCTACATCAATTGGTTTATGATATTTTCGACAATAAAAAGACAAGCGTTTCATCAATACATTAGTCTCTGATTTCGGTTAATTCTAATATTTTTGCAGCCTTAACTAAACGAAGCACACAATGAAATATCGACAAAAATCAATACTACTTTGGATTTTATCATTCCTACTCATGGCCGGAGCTGCTGTTTACCAGCGTATGACAGGCCCTACTCATCCAACCTACGGAAAAGTTGAAATTGCAGGCCAAAAAGTTAAATACAAACTGATAAGAACCTGGGAGGGTGAAACAGATGCAGAAATCAGGATTAAAGTACCTAATGAAAATATCCAGGGAAAATACCGGTTTAAGCGTTACAAAAGTTTTGACGAATGGACGGAAAGTTCAATGATCAATGAAGGCGAAGAACTTGTCGCCTATCTTCCGGGCCAACCTGCAGCAGGAAAAGTAGAATATGAGATTTTCCTTGGTAGCGAGCAACAATTTACAAAACTTGAGGAAAAACCACTTGTTCTTCGCTACAAGGGATATGTTCCATTGGGTGTATTAATTCCTCATATCATCATCATTTTTATGGCCATGATGTTTTCAACCCGCACCGGCATCGAGGCTCTTATTAATGGGAGAAATCTCGTAAATTATGCTTTGTGGACAGTTATTCTATTCACTTTGGGCGGAATGATACTTGGCCCGATTGTTCAAAAATATGCATTTGATGCCTACTGGACAGGCTGGCCTTTCGGACAGGATTTAACCGATAACAAAACACTGGCAGCACTGATTTTATGGGTTGCTGCATATTTCCAGGTAAGGCACAGCCCCAACAGAAAAGGATGGGTTATTGCAGCGGCTGTCGGCCTTTTGGCGGTTTATCTTATTCCTCACAGCATGTTCGGATCAGAAATCGATTACACGCAACAGGTGGGGAAGTAGTTGGGGAAAAAGTTAATCGTTATTGGTTATTGGTTATTGGTTATTCGTTATTCGTTATTCGTTATTCGTTAACCGTTATTCGTTATTGGTTATTGTTTATTGGTTAATTCAGGAAATTTCCAATTCTCCCGGATTGCTTGAAATGGATCATTAAACTTTGAATCCCGCATAGGAGTGATTTTGCTTTACTCAACTTTTAAAATTTGAACATTCAAACTTATAACATTCAACTTCATTCAATCATTCAATATGTCTCTCACTATAATAATTATCATCGCAACAGGCATTGTTTCCTTTTTGGCATTTCAGAATGCTGAACTTTTCGATCGCTTAAAGTTTAACGCCTACCGCATTAAACACGACAGGGAGTGGCCACGCTTTTTTTCGCATGCACTCCTTCACGCCGATTGGGGCCACCTGCTCATCAATATGTTTGTGCTGTGGTCGTTTGGCAGAATTGTTCAAACCTATTTTACTGCAGACTTTGGATCATTGGGCAACGTTTATTTTATGGGGCTTTACATTGGCGCTGTCTTTTTTTCAAGCATTTTCGATTATTTCAAACAAAGGGATAACATCTATTACAATGCAGTAGGGGCTTCGGGTGCAGTGGCCGCCGTAGTTTTTGCAAGTATTATTTTGTATCCCAATGGCCGTATTTTTATTTTCCTCATCCCTATTGGCATCCCATCATGGGTTTTCGGTTTGCTGTATCTTGCGTATTCGGCTTACATGGGAAAACGCGGGCAGGATAACATCGGCCATAATGCTCACTTTTGGGGTTCGGTGTATGGGATTGTTTACACCTTATTGATTAATCCTTCATATTTCAACGATTTTTTAAGGCAGATGGGCTTTAATTGATTTTGAAATAAATACAATGTATCAATCCATTGCTATTTTTTCTTTGGCTGATGGCTTCTCTCAGTGGAATTATTACTTCATTTTTTGATTGATTTTTGTATTTTTGCACAATGAGTGATCTTAAGTAAATGAAGTTTTGAACAATGGACAAGTTAAAAGATGCTTTTAAAGTAATCAACTTCAAATGGCTTCCTAAGCACATCAACCATATTGCAGAAGGCATTGTTTTTAACAAGCGGAATGTGTCATTTTTAGCCATTAATGCGTTATTTCGAACTGGAAGTTTTAAGGTTGCCAGAAGCCCAGAGCCATTTAAAAATAGTTTTTTTATAAGTGGGTTTGTTCCGTTGCAGGCAAACGACAGATTAAGAAGCCGCGCAGAAGAGCTTACTGTTATTTTTAGAACTGACGAACACTTGAATATTATTGTAATAACCGCATACAGCGAAAATGATGAAACCTGATAAAAATAACAATTGGACAAACATACAGGATGACTCGATTCAGTCCCTGTCATTAAAAGAGTTGAAGGAATTAATTATTGAGGATGAATTCTTGTTTCCTAGCAAAGGAGATTTTGTGTCAAAATCTTACCCCGAGGAAAATGATTATCGCACTATTGATGAATTAATTCAGAATACGCAGCTTGCTGAATTGAAAAAAATATTTAAAGACCAGGAATTGACTCATCAAGCTGATGAACTTGCCATTGCTACAAAAGCGAGTATTACAGGATTGGATAAAAACACTATTTTGCTTATTGAAACCAAAAAAGAAAAGGCCACATTAGAGCAAATAATGACCTACTGCCGGAAATTGCATATTCCATTTCAACAACTCATTCCTGAAATTTTTATAACCGCAAAATAAAAACCGGTTTTTTGTAGAGCTTTTGCACAATCCTGCCCTGATATATTGGGTAATTGCATCATACCGCAAGAACCATGGTGCTGAACTTCTCCTCGGGAACAGGAAGATTATCTTCTTTAAGTGTTTCAATGTATAGATTAATCGCTTCCTTGATATTGATGATGGCCTTTTCTTTTGTTTCGCCCTGACTGATACAACCGGGCAAACCCGGACATTCGGCTACCCAAAAATTATCTTCCCCCGGATAAATGATAACTTCTCTCATATTGATCTTTATAAAAAGAATAAAAATACGGTTTTCGTTGAAATGAAATAAAAAAACATTCTCAACCTATTGTTTCCTCTCAATATCTTTAATCAGCTTTTTTAACCCCCATCAATCTCTCATTTATCCCCTTCACCTCCTTTTTGATTTCGCGGATGCTTTCCACAATCTCATTTTCGGGGGTGCGGGCTTCGGGCATTTCGGGGGAAATGATGGTGGGGAATTTTAAAACTCATGTATTAATTTTTAATATTTTTGTGAAAAATCAAAATCATGAAAAACTACAACTGGGTACGTTTCGATTGGGCAATGAAACGATTGCTGCGCAACAAGGCAAACTTTGCTATTCTTGAGGGCTTTCTTTCGGAGTTGCTCCGACGCGACATCAAAATCATCAAACTGCTCGAAAGCGAATCCAATCAGGATTACGCCGACGATAAGTTTAACCGTGTTGATATGCTGGCCGAGGATGAGACCGGAGAAATATTTATTATAGAAGTACAAAATCAAAGCGAGATAGACTATTTTCACAGAATGGCTTATGGCACCTCAAAAGTGATTACACAGTTCCTTGACCTGGGTGAGCATTACCAGGACATCAAAAAAGTATATTCGGTAAATATCGTTTACTTCGACCTGGGGCAGGGCGATGATTATGTTTATCATGGCACCACCGATTTTTATGGTATTCACAAAAAAGACAAGCTACTGTTATCCAAAAATCAAAAAATTAAATTCGACAAGGTCGAACCCCGCGATATTTTCCCGGAATACTATGTTTTAAAAGTAAATTCCTTTGATGACATTGCCAAAGACAAATTAGACGAATGGATTTATTACTTTAAAAACAGTGAAATCAAAGAGAGCTTTCAGGCAAAAGGAATGAAAAAAGTTAAGGAGCTTCTGCGTTATGAAAAGTTAACTGAAAACGAGAAAATTTCTTACGACAGACACCTCGAAAATTTAAGGTACAAAGCAAGTATGGTCTGGTCAATGAAGGCCGAAGAAGAAATACGGATAACAGAACTGGCCACCGAAAGAGGAATACAAATAGGCATTGAGCAAGGCATCGAACAAGGCATCGAAGAAGGAAAGATGCAGGAGAAAAAACAGTTAGCTGCAAAATTGATTGCAACAGGAATGTCCATTGACGAAATTGCAAGTATTACAGGACTGACAACTGAGGAAATCAATAAGCTAAAATAAGGCACAGAATTGAATAAAAAATTGTGAAACAAAAACATAATACTAAAAAACAGAAATAACAAAAGATATACATAACATAGCGTTGTAGCTGATTTCTGATATTGAAACCGACCAAATTTTTTCATTTCCACAGGAAAGTAAGCAAAGCGCCACGCAACAGCGTGGTCGTTTGTTTTAACTTGTGGGAAGGGCTCTTGGTCGGGCCTCAATAACAGTTAGCAATCGGACCGCGCTTTTTTTTACCTTTTCAGAAAGTCATTGGTAATCAATTAGGTTAAACACCCTCATTAATAAATGTACGAAAATATAGTACGATAAGTCTTATTAATTGCTACAATTAATTTAATTAAAACAAAAAATCCTAAATATTTTTACATAAAAATTACTTCCATGAAAATAGTACAAATTCACATTGGTAATGAAATTAAAAATGTTGTTGAAAAAAAAGGCATTAGCATCAAAAAATTCGGTGACAAAATTAACTGTAACCGTACTAATGTTTACGATATTTTTAAACGAACTTCGATTGACACCCAACTACTAATCATGATAAGCCATGCCCTTGAATACAATTTTTTTGAACTCTTTGTGCCGAATCAATCAACAAACGGATCAAGAACAAAATTTGTTTTCGAAATAGAAGTATCACCTGATGACCTTGCATCATTCAAGCTCCCAGACAGTATATGCGAAAAATGTTCGGTCATGAAGAATTGTATAGGAATTAATTTGAAACAGATTCATGAATAAAAACTAAAACTTATGATTATGAAAAAAAAGATTTACCAAATGCCAAGAATTGCTGTACTACTATTTACTTTTCTAATTTTTACCTTTTCAGCATGTGAAGGGCCTGAAGGACCTGTCGGGCCACAAGGAGCTACAGGCTCACAAGGATCTGTTGGTCCGCAAGGACCTGCAGGTGATGTGGATATCCAAAGCAAAACCTATACTGTATTTAATTCAAATTGGTCAACAAGCGGTTCACGTGCTGATGCGTATTTGTATCCATCCTTTCTTACTAGTGATATTGTTAATAATGGTGTTGTTCTGGTCTTTATGAAAGATGGAGGAGGTACAAATTCTTGGCAATCGATACCCTATACATGGAGTGACGGTTCTGTTTACCGCTATTGGTATACCACTCAAGAAGTTAACCTGGAGTATATTGATGGCTATGACCCGGGTAGCAGACCAGGTTATGACATGATATTCAAAGTAATTGCTTTTGGTGGAAGTTACAAATCATCACTACCCGAAGGGCTTGATCTTACTGATCATGATGCAGTCTTTGATTTTATTAACTTTCAAAAATAAAATAAGATGAAAATATTTAGCAAGTTAGTATTTCTGGTAACACTAATTCTATTTATCGGAAATAGTGGTTATTGTCAATTTGATGGATTTTGGCATTCACAATCTGGTGACTATTTTCAACTGAGTTTAACCCATTCAGGATTTCGTTATCATAATAGTGCTTTATGTCCTACTGCAAGAAGTATCAACCAAATTGTGGTTGACGGTTTTGGTTTCAATGGCTATAATCAAAAGCTTTATAAAGCCGATTTTGGCGATTATGGAGTGTTGGCAATGTCAGTTATTTTCACTGTTATTAATGCCACTTCCATGCGATTGGATGTAACATATTTTGATGCTTACCGAAGAGTAACTGGCACAAATGTTATGTTTTGGACATATTATGGGAATACCAGACCATTACGGTTGCCACCTTCGTGCAACGTTATGTAAAAATTGGTTTTAAATAAAATATTAATAAATAATAAATCAAAATTATGAACAAATCAAGTTTTTCAATTTTAAGTGTTGTAATGTTTGCAATGATTGTTTTTGTATCCTGCAAACCACAGCAAATGAACTCTATTCCTAATCCAAAGGAAACTGTAATCGACAACCCCGGATGTATGGAATATTCCTATGATGATGCAGAATATTACCGTTCGCTTGGCACATCAGCAGATGCAAACTATCAAAGAGCCAGACAAGAGGCAATTGAAGATGCTCAAGGCATGATTAGAAGAAGGTTAAATGGTTTGGTAACCCGTGCTGCAAAAGATTTTTTGAGAAGTTCAACACTCCCATCTGGCACGGAAATATCTGAAGCAGACCTGGTAAGTGCTGGGACAACAGCAGTGGAAAAAATGATTGGAGATGCTCTTAAAACCTGCGAACAACGCTCAATTGATAATCTGGGTAGATTCAATGTTTATTTTTCAATCGAAATCCCAAAAGATAAATTAGCCAATTCATGGTCGGAAGAATTAAAACATGACTATACAATTGAAAAGTTCGATGAGACAATGGAAGGGCTTTTAAAAGGATATAGGGAGCACGAAAGCCAGAACCCACAGAAAAAATAAGGAATGGGATACCCAAGTTTTTTTTCTGGTGTATTTTTTATTTTTCTTACTTACGAATGTTCCGTTGCAGGTGCTGAATAGATTAAAATAGCCTCCTGAATCCCCAAGCGATACATTTTGCAATTATGAGCAAAAAAAACATTTCAATTTTTAATGTTGCATTGTTTGCAATATTTATTATCAAATCGTGTAAACCACGAGAACTAATTATTGTCGAAAATAAGTACATTCCAGAGTGCATAGAATATGCTTTTGACGATCTGGAATACTATCGTTCGCTTGGTACATCAGCAGATGCATACTATCAAAGAGCCAGACAAGAGGCAATTGAAGATGCTCAAGACAAGATAAGAAGAAGGTTAAATGATTTAGTGACTTGCGTTGTACAAGAATATTTATGCATTTCCACGCTATTATCATTTATTGAAATACCTGAAGCAGACCTGGTAAGTGCTGGGACAACAGCAGTGGAAAAAATGATTGGAGATGCTATACAAACCTGCGAAATACGCTCAATTGATAATCTGGGTAGATACAATGTTTATTTTTCAATCGAAATTCCAAAATGTTTAGCAAATTCTTGGTCAGAGGAATTGATGAATGACAACAAAATTGGATATTTCGAAGAAACGATAGAATACATTTTAAAAAAATATGAACACAAGGGTTTATATCCGTAAGGACAATAATAATTGTTATGATAAAAATTTTTATGTTGACAGCAATTTTTGCATTTTTCTTGTCCACCAATGTTTTTTCACAGAAGCCGAAATGGATATACCAACCGCCCACTTCTCCAAATAATACATTCTATTACAGTGTAGGCTTTGGTGAAGCTCATTCTGAAAGTGAGGCAAAGATTAATGCGATGGCTTATGCATATTGGAAGGCAGCGCAAGCAAGAGGATTGGATGTTGAATTAAATGATTTAAAGAAGGAGATAGCAGAAAAGGGAATTTGGTTGTTTGGAAACAATACAAGTATTAACATTCCGATAAATTCAAGTTGTACTTATTCTGAACAAACAGGAGGTATTTGGAAAGCATGGGTTTTATGCCAAATTGCCAGACCAGGGTATTTTAACCCTAAATTCAAACAATATAAAAAATGTAACCTTGGGCAAATTAATAATTCAGGTGCACTTGCTCGTTCATTGGTCATCCCTGGTTGGGGACAAAAGTACAAAGGCAGGAATGGAGCTGCTATTTGGATTTTTACATCAGAGATTGCTGCCCTTACAGTGGCAGGATGGTCTTATAGCAAAGCACACAAATTAAAAAATGATATTAAAAATGCAGGAACTACTGATGCTTATGACCTTACTTTGAAATATAATAAATGGAAAGATGTGAATAATATCAGTTTGGCTGTGGCAGCGATTATTCATGGCATCAACCTAACCACAGCCTTAACAATGCGAGATAATTCCGGTACATCTTATTCCATTTTTCCTTCGATTGACACGCAAGGGAACAGTTATGCCAATTTGATAATTAAATTTTAGGGAATTATGAGATATTATCCAATATTGTTTTTATTAATTCTAAATTTTTGTTTTTCAGCGTGCGTGAAAAAATTAGATATTGATGACCTCCCACCTATGCTAATGGTTGATTGTAACAACGATGGCAAATACATGAGTTTTAATTCTGACAACTTAAACAGTTCAGATTATCATTTTGGTAGTGGAATACAGAGTAACCAAGACGATCATTTTGTCATTTTTCAAGGCTCTGCCAGTAAAACCATTTCAATTAAAAATGGTGGGAGTGGAAATATTAGTTGGGAAATTTCCGGCCTACCACAAATAGGTCTATCTGTTATACAACAATCGACAGGGAGTCTTTCATCCGGACAAAGCTTTGTTTTTGAATTAAAATTTATATCACCGGCATCAGTACAAGGTTACGGTTATGACGATTGGATGTACATGGGAGAAACCTGGAAATGGGAAGACTATGATTATTACTATTGTAGTCACACCTTAAATATCCAAACCCAGGATGGTTTTTTTCCAATTAAAGTTATGTTTTTAAACAATTGAATTAAATACTAATAACACAGATTATGAATGTAAAAAGTATTTATTTAGGCCTATTTTTTTTCAGTTTGATTATTCTACAGTCATCATCTTGTGATGATGATACTCCTCCTCGTGGATGTACCTGTGATAATGCATTAAATTATGACATATTGGCTGAAGAAAATGATGGCACCTGCATTTTTTCAAATGTATGTTTCTATGCAAAGTACGATTCTTACAGCTATTACAATTCTAATTGGGGTATATGGGTTTCATCAGCTGTTTCAAGAGTAGACGTTGAGGTTTTTAATGCAGCAGTAGGAATAATTGGGTCAGTTTCGCAAGCGTATCCAAATGGTCCGGGAAATTGTGATGCACCTGGCACCATTACATATAGAATTAGACCATTGTTTGGTGAAGACAAAGATTGCTCTTGGGATTTTGTTAGATTCGAATCTCATATTTATCTTGTTGATGGCACATACATTTATCAAGAAAGCCGTCTGGTTTCAGCCGATCATGATAAAGAATGCATTATGGTTAATGTAACGAATTAATAAATTTTTATTTCGAAATCATTTCAATTCGATATTTAATAAATAAAATTTAAAACTTAAATTCTCGTGTCATGAAAAAATTTATGCTATTATTAGTAGTTTTAGTAACAGGCATTTCGTTTGTAAATGCTCAAAAGTGTTCTGCAACATTTGTATTTCAAGGAAATGGGAATAGTTGCGGTTTAGGCACCTTTAAAGTTTATGATACCTTTGGTGCCATAGTTTTGAATACCGACAAAGCAACAAGCGGTAATACCTGGGCTGCAAATAATTCAGAATTTACAACCTGGAAAAACATTGGAGCAATTCCTCCCGGCACATATCGGATTACAATCGAAAACTCCAATAAAAACATTTTTCGATTGCATCCAATCAGCACAGTGGATAAATCTAGTTATAGGTCAGGGTTTCTGATACATGGTTTCAATACAGGCCAATCAAGAGATGAAGCATCAAAGGGATGTATTATCCTTGATGCAAATGAGAGGGCTAAATTGAGAACTGCTATTGACGGATGCGGCGCAGAGCTAAATCTAACTGCTGAAAGCATAGAAATTGTTGAAAAAACAATTGATATTTCAGGAGTATGGAAAGATGAATCATATGGTGGAAAGATGAAAGTTGAAAAAATGAGTAACGGGATAAAAGTGACAAGTTTCCAAAATAATCATGTTTGGCTTTGTAAACAATTATTGGCAAACAAGTATTGCGACAATAACAATGAAATTTGCATTGTAGTAGAGAATACTGATAAATTTATCATGTCTACTGATGCAGTTGGGGAATTAACATATCTCCGATTGAAATAACATTGGAATTTTTCATTACTGATAAAACATCAATAAAAGAGAGAGCATATTCCAAATTATCCCGATCCAGATTAAGCATTCGCAATTATGATTGTGTATTAAATTAGTGAATCATTTTTTTTAATTAACTCAAATTCAATTCTTATGAAAAAAGTAACAATTTTATCATTTTTCATTATCCTTTTTATCGGAGTATCCAAAATCACCACAGCCCAAGAGTGTAATTACACCAAAAAAATTGAAATTGTTAAGCAATGGAATAAAGCAACGAGTGAATACGACTATTACGCTGAAATTACAATTTCACCTTTCCAAGGAGCAGTCTGCAAGTACTTTTGGGTTTCTTTCAAATACCAGCGGAAAGATGGCTCATGGGCTTCTTCCGGTCAGTGCTGCAAGCCGAACAAAACTTACAAGCAGGAAATTGGATGCGAAAGAACTGTAACCTACCGGGATCCGATTATTACAAAAGTTGAAGTTTGGGATTCAAGTTGTTTCTGATACCAGTGATATAATATCAAGTAAGTATATTTACAAAAGATAAAGGGATAAACTTTCGCGGTTTATCCCTTTTATTTATTCCCCCAAAATTTCTCTCATATCCGGTTAAAAAAGAATGACTACAGAAACCGGAAGATTGTCTTCTTTAAGCATCTCAATGTATAGACTAATGGCTTCCTTGATATTGATGATAGCCTTTTCTTTGGTTTCGCCCTGACAAATGCAACCCGGAAGGCTGGGACACTCAGCAATCCAAAATTTGTCTTCGCCCGGATAAATGATAACTTCTCTCATAATTGATCTTTATTAATAAGAACGAAAATACGGTTTTCGTTGAATTGAAAAAATAATCATTTTCAACCTATTGTTTCATTTCCAGCAGGGACGGGATGTCGCTTCGCTCAATCCCGTCTGCGGCGTTCAGTAGTTTCTCCGTAGGAGTCCTTCGGACAATCATTCCCGATTTTCACACCTTCTCCTTGTCGCTTCGTTCTCTCAAGTCCCTTCGTTCGCCTATTTCTGTCATTCAGTCATTCAATCGTTTCAATCATTTCAATCATTCTGTCATTTCAATCATTCTGTCATTCACTCACAGCTCTCAACCGTTCATTAATCCCCTTCACATCCTTCTTTATTTCGCGGATGCTTTCCACAATTTCGTTTTCCTGTGGGCGGCCTTCAGGCATTTCGGAGCTAATGAAGTTGGTGAATTTCCAAACTTCTTTAATTTCACTTATGTGGATGCTGAAAGGCACATAGATGGGGTTGAGTGAGTGAAGCCGCAACATACCGTTTTCATCTATCATGTTCTCCACGATTTTAAAAATAATGCCTTCGTTGAGCGTGAGTACAATGCAGGCTTCACCGTTGCGTATGTATTCCCAGTTTTGAACGAATTCGCCCGTTACATACGACCCGTGCGGAATAGGCAGCATGGAGTCGCCGTTGATCTGGAAGGTTCTGTACTTTTTTTCCTTGGATAAGAATGGCAGTTTGAATGTAGGCAGGATGCGGATAAATTCAGGATCGGCAAAACCATTGGTGTAACCTGCCTTGGCCTTTTCGGCCACCAGCTCAATATTCTCCTCATTGTCCTGATCCACGGTGGTGGCCAGCACCCGCAGGTTGCTGCCACGGATGTAAACATCATAACCTTTCTCCAATTGTGATAACTGGCTTTCCAGAAGCTTTGTAAGATCAACTTTGATGAGGGTATCGATGGAAACTCCGAAATATTCCGAAAAAGCCACCAGCGTTTCCACGCCAGGCTTTGCAACACGGTTTTCGTAATTGTTGTAGGTTGACCGGTTGATACTCAGTGAGCCGGCTACATCGCCCTGAGTGCGGCCTTTGCGCTTGCGCAATAATTTAATGTTGGTACTGAAGTGCATATTGTTGGAGGTTGGAGGTTGGAGGTTAGAAGTTAGAGGTTAGAGGTTAGAGGTTGGAGGTTGGAGAATAGAGATTGGAAATCTTTTGGGGCGCGCCTTTGGGGTTTGTATTCCTGATTTTATGAAGCATGTCTGATGATTTTTTATTAACAATTATTTGTTTAAAACTTCTGTAATGATTAAATTGTAAACGCAAATATGATTAAATTATGGTCAAAAGTAATAATTATTTTTTTATGGGAAGAAGGGAGAAGTTAGAAGATGGAGGATAGAATTTTAAAGAGAATGAACGAAGAGACTTGAGTGACCTTAGAGACGAAGGGACAGGAGAAGAAATGATTGAACAAAAAGAACGAAAAGTAGTCAGAGCCATTAGAGTCCTTAGCGACCTCAGGCCGGCATAGTCCGCAGCGATTAACGCAGAGCGCAGAAAGCCAAAATGACGGCTAAGCGAGGCTAATGACAAATAACAATTAACGAATAACGGATAACAATTTCCACAGAATGACCGACCGAACCATAGTACACCTCGACCTCGATACTTTCTTCGTATCGGTGGAGCGGCTGATGAACCCAAAACTGATAGGAAAACCTGTGCTCATCGGCGGCACCTCCGACCGTGGCGTGGTGGCCAGTTGCAGCTACGAAGCACGCCGCTTTGGCGTAAGCTCGGCCATGCCCATGAGGATGGCGCTCAACCTGTGCGGCGATGCCATCGTGGTACGGGGCGATATGGAGGAATACAGCAAATACTCGCGCATGGTTACCGAAATCATCGCTGAAAAAGCCCCTGTTTACGAAAAAGCCTCCATCGATGAGCATTATCTGGATATTACCGGGATGGATCGTTTTTTCGGATCGATGAAATGGACGCATGAGTTGCGGGAACGCATTATCAAAGAAACGGGCCTGCCCATTTCGTTGGGGCTTTCGGTAAACAAAACCGTATCGAAAATTGCTACCGGCGAGGCCAAACCCAACGGCGAGCTTCAGGTAGAACAGCCCCGGGTAAAACCTTTTCTGGCACCGCTTTCCATCCGCAAAATCCCCATGATCGGTTTGAAAACTTACCAGTTGCTGCGATCGATGGGTGTGGCCGACATCCAAACACTGAGCATGATCCCGCCCGAGATGATGGAAAAACTCATGGGCAAAAACGGACACGACATCTGGAAAAAAGCCAATGGCATCGACAGCACGCCGGTAGTGCCCTACTCCGAGCAAAAATCCATCAGCACCGAAAGCACCTTCGAGAAGGACACCATTGATGTGGTGCGCCTGCGCGAAATACTCAGCTCGATGGTAGAAAAAATCGCTTTTCAGTTGCGCAAAAAGGGCAAACTCACCGGCTGCGTAACTGTAAAAATCCGCTATTCAAACTTCGACACCCATACACTGCAAAAAACCATCCCCTACACTTCGTTCGACCACGTGCTGACCAAAATTGCGCTGGAACTTTTCGGGCGGCTCTACCAGCGACGCATGCTCATCCGGCTGATTGGGATAAGGGTTAGCCATTTGGTAAACGGAGTACAGCAACTCAACATGTTTGAGGATACCCCCGAAATGGTGAGCCTCTACCAAACCCTCGACCGCATCAGGAAACGCTTTGGCCCCCAGGCCGTGCGCAAGGCCATTTCGATGTTTCCGAGAGAAGATGGGGAAAATGGCACAGGTACAAATCCCAAAAAACTACACTACCGCGAGTTGAGCGATGCTGATGAGTTGGGATGATGAGCAGGGAGCCAGCGCATAATGTGCAAACCAATAAACAGGCATATTGTGGATATATCCATGTCCATGAGCTACTCAATTAATTAATTAACAAATCATTAACAAATACATCCGGGTTTTTTTGAAAACTTCATAAAACCTTGCTGAATAATACTTTTTATCCATTGAAAATAAACAACTTAAAAGCAATTCAGAAAATATTAAACCTGAATATAAAAATCAGGAGGATAGAAACCATAAGAAATTGTGTAATTTATTCAGGAAAATGAGCAGTGGCGGGGAATTCGTTCCTGAATCCTGTCAGGTATTATAAATTTATTTTGGTCTGAACCCACAGACAAACAAGTCATATTGGATAGAATATGAGATCATTAATAAACTTTTACAGGCTGGAATTGTTAATTGTCGACACTAAAAACATACATTATGATGGAGATAATTGCACTTACAGGAGCTATCATCAGTGGCGGAAAAAAATTGATGGAAAATGAGGCAGTCGCTGAAACTGTTCATGGTGTTTTAAACTGGATTGGTAATGCCTTGGGCGGAAAAAAATCAGTACAGGAAAAACTCGAAAAAGTTGAGCGTGGCGAAATTACCGAAGGAGATGTAAACAGCATCAAGGCTAACCTTGAACTTACACTTGAGGACAATGAGGAACTGCAACAGGAGCTTATTGCAAAAGTAGGAGAAGTTCAAAAAGTTGCTGCACGCGAAGGTGTATCAATCATCACAAAAACCAACACCCAGACCATTACCGGCAACAACAACATCGCCTTGCAGGACATCAATTCGGGCGGAAATATCAGCATAGGATAAGATGAGCGAAAACACCAGCAACATCACAGGTGATGGCAATCTGGTTTTGCAGGACATCAATGCCGGCGATATAACAATCAATATTGCCAGTAATCTCGATCCGGATGTTAAGCAAAAAAAGGAAAGCCTCAAAAAGGTTGTAAACGGGCTTGTAGAAGATCTCACACAACTTAAAGCACAGATGGCTCCGACTACTCAGGCCGGAGAATTTGAGCCACCGGATGATGAGGAATACACCAAAATAAAATGGAGAAGGCTCATCCAGGCACTTCGCCACAAAGGCTGTGTGTTGTTTATAGGTCCCGAAATTTCAGTTGACACTCAGGGCAATTCGCTGCACCGTGAATTTTATAAGGAAATTGTCCAGGACTTTGATGAAATTGAATATCTTGAAAATGAAGGTTTTTTTTCGCCCGAATCGGACGAAGAAATTTTGTATGACATGCTGGATTTTTACAGCAAAGATTTTCCGAAACAAAACAAAATCGGGAGAAACCTGCTGGAGGAGTTCGCTCAGGTACCTTTCGACCTGATTATTTCGCTGTGCCCCGATGATACAATGCACAGGATTTATGATGATTTTGCCATAAACCACCATTTTCTGGCCTACGACGGAACCAAACAGGAACTGAACAATGGCGATGATGAAACACCTGTGATTTACAACATCCTCGGAAATGCTGCCCTCAACGGCAGGTACATTTTTACCCATGAAAACTTTTATCAGTACCTCAACAAGGTAGCTATCCCCTCGGAAATCAAGAAAAAAATTCAGGATGCCACCCATTTTCTCTTTGTTGGTTTTGATTTTGACAAATGGTATAACCGCCTGTTGCTGTTTATCCTCGACCTGGAGCAATCCAAAGGTGGCGGAAACCGGCTGATTGTTGGAAGTAAAAAAATAAAAGTGGACATCGAGAAATTTATCGAGAAGCAATTCAGCTTTACTTTTATTAACGATGAATACAAAAAATTTGCAGAATGGCTTACGCTAAATGCCGCTGAAGCTGAAATCCTGCGGAACCTGAACACCACTTTTATTCAAAACAACTTTATCGCATTGAAAAATTTCAGCATCAAAGTCAGCGATGAAGACAAATTGGAGGATCTGGTTAAAATTGAAGAGCAAGCCAAAACCATTGGCGATAAAATCGAGAAATTCAAAAAACGAATAAGCAATTAAAATGGGGCAAAGAAGATATCCGGGGGCAACACCATTTCGTGGCGACCAGGCCAAAATTTTCTATGGCAGAGACAGGGACATCGAAAAAATGCTCACACTCATCCAGGTAGAGAAAATGGTTTTGCTGTATTCAAAATCAGGGCTTGGCAAAACCTCACTCCTCGAAGCCGGCATCATCCCAAAATTACCCCTTAAATTTTCCCCCATCAGCATAAGATTTTATGCCAGTAGCAGCGAATCAATATCACCGGTACAGCGTGTTGTAAAAGCCCTCGAAAAAGCTATAGGTGGCTTCGGCCAATTGCCACAAACCATCCTCGATCATCTCGACAATGATGGTAAACCTGACCAATCATTGTGGTATTATTTTAAAAAACTGCAATTTGCAGGATTGACCGCCGACCCTGAGAAAAATCAAAAAACCTTTCTCCTTGTTTTCGACCAATTCGAAGAACTCTTTTCATACGCTAAGGAAGAAGTCACGGAATTTAAAAATCAGTTTTACGAGCTCACCGAACAAACTGTCCCTGACCGTTATGCGTCAAGGATAGCCTCGGCACGGCGAAACAATCGCGAATTATTTACCCGCGAAGCACTGGCCTTACTGCACAAACGCATCGATGTTAAAACCATTTTTGCTATCCGCTCCGACAGGTTACATCTTCTCAATAACCTGTCCGACAAAATCACGAATATCCAGCATGTTTTTTATGAGATAAAATCACTGGATATTGCCCAGGCTACACAGGCTGTCGTAAAACCGGCCCAGGATAAGGACTCCTCCTTTGACACAAAGCCGTATTCCTTTGACAAGGATGCCATCGAAAAAATTATCAGCGAGCTCTCTGACGGAGGCAAACAAAGCATCGAAACCACACAGTTACAAATTGTTTGTCACAGAATAGAAGATATAGCCGAAGAAAAAAGCAAAACAACCGTTGGTGAGGGTTCTGTGGAAATTGAAGTAAAAGACCTGCCTGAGTTTAAGAATATTTTCCTGAATTTTTACAACGACTCCATCAACAAGCTACCTGAGAAAGACCAGGCCAATGCCAAGCGGCTGATCGAAGATGAGCTGATAAGAAGCAAGCAAAGAATTTCGCTCGACGAAAATATTTGCCGGGAATACATCGATGAGTTTCAACTAAAGGCACTGGTTGACACCCACCTGCTGCGGGCAGAACAAAACAGTTTCGGACGTTTTAGTTTTGAACTGAGCCACGATACACTGGTTGAGCCCATCCTCGAATCACAAAAAAAATACAAGGACGAACAGGAAAAAATTGCCCTGAAAAAAAAGCAGGCAGAAGAATTAAAAAAATTGGAGGCCAAACGGGAGCAGGAGAAACAGGAGCGCGAAGAAGAGTTGGAACGCATTAAAGCCGAACAGGATCGCAAAGAAAAAGAGCGCATCAGAAGGCGGCGGTGGCAGAGAACCATCCTTGCGGTGATTTCGTTTTCGTTGCTCGTGTCGCTCTATTTTGGATACCTCAGTGTGATTAATTATTGCGATGCTTCAAAGGAACGCGACAAAGCCCTGGTGAAAGAGCAGGAGGCCATCCAAAACCTGATAAAATTCAAAGATTCACAGTTTAGCGGGTATTGTGAAAATGCAGAAACTGCTAAAGACAATGGTGACTATAAAACTGCAATAGAAAATTATTATGTGGCTAAAACATGGATCCACACTGACATAACTCTTACAGTTAAGGATTCTTCGTCAAAGTGCAATTTTATTGAATACTCAAAAAAACAATTTGGGACAATAATCCCTGATGCTTCAAAAAACAGAAAGCTGGATTCGATAGCAAAAGTCTTCGAAGGGAAAAAAGAGCTTGCAAGAAATGACTCCACTCATAAAGTGGATAGCATTAACCAAATTATTGATACCTGCAATTTGCTGTTGTCAAAAGCCGGATTAATCAAAAACCTGTTGTATCAGGCTACTTTATTCAGAGATAAAAAACTGTTTATTGAAGCATTGAAAAAAATTAAGGAAGCACATCAACTGGATCCGAATTATCCCGGAATTAGCACAGCATTTGTCGCAGTTAAGGAGGAAGCCAAAAGAATGTATGGCAAAAGCCGGGACGATTACAAAGAGGTTGGAAATTTTACAAAAATGAAAGAAGCAGAATCATTACTCGAAACAGTAACAAAAATAAAGCTATAAATCGTACCATGAAAAAGATATATCCAATAATATTCCTTTTGTTGACAGGCTTTTTTGTTGTTGCACAAAATAATGAGGAGTTTGCAACAGCAAAAAAGGAAAGCTATTTCATCTGGAATTTAATGGAAGCTAAAAAACAGTTTAACGATGAGCCTCCAAATTTTATTAAGGCTTTCCAGTACTTTGATATTGCCTACGACTGGGCGCGTGACCCAGGCGAAAAGGACACTGCAATGGATTGGAAAAACAGGTGTAGGGAACAGATTTTAAACCAACAGACTTCGCTCGAAAATGCAAATATCAAAAACAAAAATATTATAGGGGCTTTCTACTTTTACGATGGCAGGTTAGCCCTGGCATTTAAAGACAACAAATATGGTTTTATTGATACAGATGGCGTGCCTGTAATTGGATATAAATATGACGAAGCAAGGCCTTTCGACAACTATGGCCTGGCCAGGGTAAAACGCAACAACCGCTATTTTTTATTGGATACGGCCAAAACCGAATACCTCCTTTCGGATGGATTTGATGCCCTCACCAACGACTCACGGGCTCTTGATTTAAGAAATAAACAATTGGATGAAATTTCTGACGCAATTATCAAAACCCCGGCACTGAATATTCTTTTGCTAAGCGGAAACTTCATAAGCTCGGTGCCTGCATCCTTCAATTCCCTTACCAATTTAACGATACTGGTTCTCAACAAAAACGAGCTTCGGACTTTTTCATTTGATTACAGCAGCTTGAAAGAAAACCTGCGGGTACTCGATGTAAGCGATAACCGCCTCGATTCATTACCCGAAAAAATATCACAATTATCGGAACTCCGCGATCTGAATTTTGGCAATAACTACATAGGGAGCCTGCCCCGGGGCTTTGAAAACCTGAATAAACTGGTTAATCTGTACATGAGCAACAACCACATCAGAACCCTGCCGCCTGAACTCAAATCGCTAACAAACCTGAAAACCCTCAAGGCAAACGGAAACCAATTTGTGAATTTCCCAAAGGTGATATTCGAATTTTCAATGCTAAAAGACCTTGATCTGAGCGAAAATTATATTACCGAACTTCCTGAATTCACAAATAAATTAAGCAATGTTGAATGGCTTAACCTCAGCAACAATCACATAGAAACCATTCCAAAATCCATCGGAAATCTTACCAACCTGCTTTCATTCATCATAGGAAATAATAAAATCACAAGCTTACCACCTGAGATTTGTAATCTCGACAGCCTAAACATATTGATGCTCGGCGGGAACAAAATTTCTGAACTCCCCGAAAAATTAAGCAAGCTTGAGCGTTTGACAATTCTTGATGCAAGTAATAACCAATTAAAGGAATTTCCTGATCAGATTTTTAGCTTAAAAGAATTGAAAATTCTCAGCCTTGCCGGAAATAAACTTTCCGGATTTCCGGGCGACAGCCTGCAAGGCCTGATAAAACTCGTATCACTTAACCTGAGCAACACACAATTGAATAGTGTTCCGGCGCAAATTGACATGCTCGAAAATCTCAATGAGCTGACCTTAAGCAGAAACAATATTTCTGAAATGCCTGATGCCCTGGGGCGTCTGATAAAATTGGAAAAACTCGACTTAAGTGGCAACAAGCTCGAATCTCTCCCTGATAATTTCAGCAATCTGATATTTCTTTATGCACTGAACCTGGACTCCAATTCTTTTTCAAGATTTCCGGAGCAAATCAATGAACTGAAAAATCTTGTGGAACTGAACATTGGAAACAATCAGCTTAACAATCTTGATCCCGGAATTGCCACTCTCACGAATCTCTCAAGGCTTGATATTTCGGGGAATAAATCGCTCACGCTTGATGATGCCGTTGGAGGACTGACACAACTTACACAATTGGATGCATCGAACTGCGGGCTCCATAAAATCCCTGAGTCAATCGGTAAACTGTCGAAGCTTGTAAAACTGGATTTGAGCAACAATGCTCTTGATTCGTTACCTTTGGGAATTACAGGACTTACATCCCTCACCGCCTTGCAGGCCGGCGATAACCGGCTATCCCTGCTTCCGCAGGAAATGTATAAAATGATGAAGCTATCAGTGCTTGATCTGCGAAATAACAACATCGATACACTGCCTTCTGATTTTGGCGAAATATCAGGATTAAAAATGCTTGACCTGCGTGGCAACAGCAGACTCGATTTTGCAAACCTTATCAAAATATTTGGCAAATCAACACGAAAAATTATCATCTCAGCCAGCACAAACACTTACAGCAACATTATTGATGAAAACATCACCCTGATCAGGATTGATCCACCAGGTGAATTTCCGGAGTCGCTGGCTAAAATGAAAAATCTTTTACTGCTCGATATTCAGGGAGATAAAAATATTACTGTCGATTCGATACTAAAAATCCCCCAAAACCATCGGGGAATTTTCCGCTATACATCTTCGGCAAATCCTGATGTTAGCAATCGCAACCTGGCATGGATAAACGTGGATATGCCATTGTATTTGCAAATAAGCAAAAATGACCAAAAAAAAACCAGTGAGGTCAGCTTTTCGGGGGTGACCCTGGAAGATATTCCTCCATCAATTTTTGAATTGAAAACCCTCACCCGCCTTGATTTGAGTAATACCGGACTTACAAAAATATCTGACGGTCTTTGGAAAATGAAAAACATCAGGTATTTGAATCTGAGCAATAATAAGCTAAGTGAATTTTTACCCTCAGGCATCAAAGACCTGAGTGCCCTGGAGCGCCTCGACATAAGCAACAATAGTATAGTTGGTTTACCACCGGAAATTGGCAAGCTAAGCAATTTGAAATATCTGATGGCCGGCAACAATCTGCTGAGCGCATTGCCCCGGGAAATCGGATTTTCCGACAGCCTTTCATATTTGGTTTTGGATCACAATCCATTGGAAGCATTACCTGATTCGCTGCACAACCTGAAACAACTTAAATACCTGAGTTTAAAAATCGACAAATTGGATATTGCAAAAAATTTTAAAATTCTATCTGCCATTCCTTCGCTGGAAACCTTGTACCTCAATGCAGGCAGCATGGTGGCAATTCCGGCACAAATTGGCATGCTCACACAAATCAAAGTCCTGCACATTTCGTCTGATGTAGCCACAACCCTCCCTGTTGAAATTGCCAGCCTCGGACAATTAACAGAGCTTCACCTATGGATGGACAACCTGAAGTTGCTGCCCTCACTTAAAAAAATGAGCAGCCTGAAATATCTTTACCTGACAACTTACAAGCTGAAAGCCGATGTTTTGAAAAATCTCGAAAAGGAACTGCCGGATTGCAAAATTGTAAACCAGAATTCCTTACTGAATTAAAAAGCAGTTGACCATGAAAAATATCTATTACAATATTATTTTTTTAGGCGTGCAAATACTTGCAGCAGTTATTGTTGCCCAAAGTACATTCGCACAGCAAAAGCTCCCGGACTTCAACGCTGAAATATACCGCGAAGCCCTTCAAAACATTGTGGATTATTCAGGTGGAAAAATAAATCGTGAAGAGGCTCTGAAGATTTTACTGAACTATAATAACAAATATCCTGCATTAAACATCGGAGGGTATCGCAGCGACACCATTTATACCGTACCTGAAATTGCATTTGCAGCCTTCGATCAAACGAGTGTAAGCTTTCATTTTTATCCTGAGGACACCTTTTTTGAAGATTCCCTTTTGGTTTC
>JAIOZV010000037.1 GCA_021740425.1 Bacteroidales bacterium
GAAGTTATCGGACTATGTTATTGAATTCCCAGGGGCACTATACCTTAAAGCCGGCACTTTAGGCGCGTCGGGATTGCTCTCGGATCAAATACGTGAAATTGAAAGCAATGTTGGGGTACTTCCGCTTTCGGATACACTATTCAACGAAGATGCATTGATATTCGCCAACATCGAATTCGATTGGGTTCGTTTGCGTAAAAAGAGTGAGAAAAAAGGAATCGTCGTTCGGTTTGCCGGATATCCTCATCTTGCATTATGGTCGAAACCAATGGCAGATTATGTTTGCATAGAACCCTGGCTTGGACTTCCTGATCGGGAGGATGAACCCATCGATTTAATTCAAAAACCAAGCTATAAAACCATTGACCCCAATACCAAATTTTCAATTTCCATCGAAACAGAAATTGAGTAATCCCACAAAAGTAACAGCATAATCTGGCAGGGTTTCAAAGAGGGTGCATTAATCTTATACACCGGCCTTTTGAATGCGGTGTATTGGTAACTTGTTACAAGAACTTTTTTTAATGAAGACCACTTTAAAATTGGAATTAAATGATAGGCAGAATATGGAAAACATATGTTTAAATATTGAACGCCTGACTGATTTTAAATTAAGTGTCTTAGTGAGTCTTCGTGTTCTTAGTGTCTCAGTTGTAACCTAATAAATTCACCACAAAGGCACAAAGCACAATAAGTAAAAAGGAATAAAAATTTATTGAAGTGGCGAGAAATTTGTTGACATTGATAACCATTATTTGCATCCACAAAAAAATTAGCAGAACCGTTTCTGTTATTAAAATCAATTCCTATTTTATGAAACCAAAATCCCTATAACTTTGTTCTTTTAATGGATTTGATTTTACAGAAAGCCGGACAAGCCCAATATTCCCGCAAAAGCGGGTCTTTCCCGAAGTTTCGGGACTCAGTAAATAATGAAATACGAATAACACAATACACCCATGAAAAACATTTCTTTAATTTCTTTACTTATCTTGTTCTGCATTGGAGCAGTACAAGCCCAGATTTCTTTTGGCGAAATGCAAAATATTTCCAGCGAATATGGCCCCTCCGACGAGCAAGACATTGCCAACAGTGGTGATGATTATTTTCTGGTTTGGAACCAGTGGGGCGATATCATGTTCCGGAAAAGTGAGAATGGTGGATTGAATTGGGGGGCAAAACTCATCCTGTATTCGGGTTTTGATTACGGGGCAAATTATCCCGTGATTGCTGTGTCCGGCAACAAAGTTTATATCGTGTATTACAGGAATACAAGTGGCAACAGCGAAATATTCCTGGTAAAATCTGAAAATGGCGGACAGTCGTTTGGCAACGAAATTCAGGTAAGCTCAACCATACATCAGGGTCAGGTGCCACAGATTGTTGCCTCGGGCGACACGGTGGTGATTGCTTACGAAGACCGTGATGCAAACTGGTACTATCAGATTTATTTAACTTACTCAACGGATGCGGGCAATACCTGGTCTGATGCCGTGGCTTTATCAAATACCACAGGCCATGCGCGATGGTGCAACCTTGCCAAACTGGATGATAAAATGGTTGTGGTATGGAATGAGCAGACCGGAGCAACCTACAATAACCTGGACTTGTTTGTTACAAAAACCACCGACTTTGGCCAAAGCTGGTCGGCTCCTGTAAATATCACCAACGATGGGGCATACAATGCAAGGCTCAATACAAAAATTATCGGGAACAGCATTTATGTGATTGTTTCAGCAAAAGTTGACGGACTGCAAAGCGACATCATGTTGTACCGTTCAGATGATTTTGGTGAAAACTGGCAAACGCCCGTAAACCTTTCTGATAACAGTGGTGCTTCTTCACGTCCTGATTTCTGGATTACGCCCAATTACGAAAACAACCACCGCATTTATGCGGTTTGGAGCGATGAAACATACACCGGCAATGAGCGTGCTTATCTGAAGTATTCCATCGACAATGGTTATAGCTGGTCGGAGATGCTGGAGTTTTCCAACGCAAGTGAAGATGCGGCCTGGGTGCAGATTGTGGGTGAAGCCACCGGCCCGGTGGATGACTTGTACATGGTTTGGTACCGCCCCGACGACGGAACTTTTAATTATGAAGTTTGGGGCAGAGGAGCCGAAAACCAGGTTTCTTCTGAAGTTAACCTTAGTGGAATCATTTCGGATGAAGATGAAAACCCGGTCGGAAATGCTACTGTTGCCCTTGGAGGCTATGTGGTTTTTAGTCTTGACGATGGCTCCTACAGTCTGGATGTCCCTGCCGGAACCTATGATTTTTCGGTGTCGGCTGCCGGATTTCAGAATTATCAGCAGCCCGGGCTTGAATTATTTGAAAATACTGTTTTGGATGTTTCCCTAACACCGCTGGTCCCCGGCAATTATCCTCCACACAACATTAAGGTTGAACAGCAGGGTGTGAACGATATTTTTGTTAGCTGGGAAGCCCCGATAGGTTTTGGTTCCATCGAACTGGCCTACGACGACGGCGAGGCCAACGGCTTGTATTGGGTGGGTTCGGCCACAGGTAACGAATTTATGGCCACCGCATTTGAACACAACGCTTCATGCTATCTGCGTCAGCTAAAAATCTTTACAAGTCCCGGCAGTGTGGGCGAAGCAATGAAAGTTTGGATTTTGGGTGATGAAAATGGTTCGCCGGATATGAATAACCTGATTGGCGGCCCTTATCTGGTGGATATTACTTCACCATGGACTATTGCTAACCTCGATATTCCTATTCCGGCCAATGTGAGGTTTTACATCGCCTGCCAATGGGAAACCGGCAACCTTTATAAAGTTGGTGGCGACCTCAACCAACCCGATGGCTTCTCCTATTCAACTTCCGATGGTGGAGAAACCTGGTTTGTAAATGATGAGATGGATTTTATGATTCGCGCCGGGATAGCCTTTGATGAAAAAGGAAGCGTGAGTTTCATTAAACCTGCTTCATCATCAAGAGAATTGATGGGATATAATCTCTATCTTGATGGAAATCTTTTAGTGGCAAACATTCAGGAACCGTATGCATCAATTCAGGATTTAACCCCAGGCTATAACTATTCAATTGGAGTTAGCGCACTTTACGATGATGGGGAGTCACCTCCGGTTTTGAAAAGCATTTTTATTCAAGAGCCTTTGCTTTTCCCGCCCTTAAATCTTGTAGCCACCGAACAAAGCGAACCCGACCTTGCCATCAATCTTACCTGGGATGAGCCGGCCTCGGCAGGGGAATGGCTGCACTGGGATGATGGCCAGAACAGCGATGCTGTGGGTGGTGAAAACATAGAAATATTCGATGCAGCCATCCGCTTCACCCCCGAAGACCTTTCTGAATTTGACGGCCAGTACCTCACCAAAGTTTCCATTTTTATTGCAGATGCCAATGCACAGTTTTTTATCCGCGTGTGGCAGGGCGGCAATCAAAACTATGCCGGCGAGCTGATTCGTGAACAGTTTATTGCCTATCCCATCGCCAACGAATGGAATACTTATGATCTGTTGACACCGGTTTTAATTGATGCATCGCAGGAGTTATGGATGGGTTACCGCGTAATCAATACCGAAGGCGTTTATCCTGCCGGAACCAACGATGGGCCTGCCGTTCCCTTTAAAGGCGACATGCTGCTTTATGGTTCCGACTGGGTGAGCATGGACAATTATTTTGGCTGGGATATCAACTGGAACATTCAGGGTTTTGTGGTAGATGCCGGTGATGGAAAAACACAGGACATTGGATTTGGAGATTTTAATAACAGAAAGCCCAAAAATATCGGAGTTCCTGGTAAGATAACATCACCGGAACCTTCAAAACCCTTCCTGTGGGAATATTCGCATTTTAATGTTTACAATCAGGATCAACTCATCGGGAGAGCCCCCGCCGGCACTTTTGAATTTCTGGATGAAGAAATTCAGATGTACAATGTTTATAAAGTTACTACTGCCTGGGATACGTTTGAGTCGAATCCTTCGAATGAAGTGATTGTAAGTTATGTGGGGACAGAAGAAAGAAATGAATCATCCGGACAGTATAGTGTGTGGCCCAATCCTGCCAGAGATATAGTACATGTGCAATTTGTTTCGGGGGAAGCTGAAAAAACACGGATTTCAGTTTACGATATTTATGGAAATGAAGTCGCGGTAATGTATGATGGCATCCCTGAAAAGGGGACAAATGAGGTGATCTTTAACTTTTCAAAAATGAGTTTAACTGCTGGAATTTATTTCTTGAAAATAAATCAGGAAAGGCGGGAATTGCTCAGGAAGGTTCTTTTTAAACCATTTGGGAATTGATATTATTTGTTAATTCATTAAGGTTTGTAACCCCAATTTGATATAGGTATTCAGGAGCGAAGTCGGCTCCATTTGGCCATTCGATCGTGTTGAATTTGATGTAAAAATTTTTAAAGAATTCCCTTTCTTTTAGCGGCTCAAACACCTTTCCGTTCAATTCGTGTTTTAAATCAACGGCCTTCGAAACGCCATCATTAAAATACAACAATATTTTGTAATCGCCTAAATATTTTGCTTTAACTATTTCTAAAAACATAGTCTGTTATTTTAATGGTTCAATACTATTTAACGGTGCTCCGTTTTGCGCTAACTCCCAATCTTTCAACAATTCAGTCTGGTGAATTTCTAACCATTCAAAAATCATCTTAAGTGCTCTTTTCGGCATTTCTCCCTAAACTATCCCATCCTTAATTGTTACAATAGCTTTAAAATCGCCAAACCAAACATGAAAATGCGGTGGGTCATGATCTTTAAAGTTCATGTATATTATGAGTCCATAAAATCTTGAAATCTCCGGCATCCTTTGTTTTTTACAAAAATACAAAACTTTTCAAGTTGAAAATCTTTGCGTTTTGACCATTTCGGTATTAGTATTTTGGCAGATTCTTTTTTTAAGAAAAGATTTTAGTTTTCAAAAAAAGCTATATTTGCCCCCGATTATGATAAAATTAGCTGCAACATATTATTGGTTTTACTTTTATTTCTTTACAGGGAAATAGCGGGGATCGATATGTTTGCATAAAAATTAAATTATAAAAACAAGGAAGCCTCGCAGTGTGCGGGGCTTTTTTTATAGAAGGATTATGAAGATAGCGATACAAGGAACCATAGGGTCATTTCACGAAATTGCTACCCGAAACTACTTTCACGAGGATGTGGAATTGTTACCCTGCGAAACTTTTGAGGAACTCACCGAAAGCCTGGCAGAGCACAAAGCAGAATATGGATGCCTCGCCATCGAAAACTCATTGGTGGGAAGTATCCTGCGCAATTATACTCTGCTTTTAAAAAACCCGGTGAAAGTTATTGGTGAAGAATACCTGCGTATCAGGCAAAACCTGCTTGCCCTTCCGGGGCAGGCCATTGCCGATATTCGTGAAGTTCATTCCCATCCCATGGCCATCGAGCAGTGTAAGGAGTTTTTTAAGAAACACCCGCACATCAAGTTGATCAATTCGATTGATACGGCACTAAGCGCCAAAGAAATTGCTGAGGACAGGATCGAAGGCCGTGGAGCCATAGGAAGTGCACTGGCAGCAGAAATCTATGGTTTGGAAAACATTGCTGCAAGTATCGAAACCAACAAAGAAAATTACACCCGTTTTTTAATTCTTTCGCACCAGAACAACGGAAAACTGCAACACGAAAACCCCGACAAAGCCTCCATTTGTTTTTCCTTACCACACCAAACCGGTAGCCTATCCAAAATTCTCAGTGTTATTGCTTTTTACGACATCAACCTCAGTAAAATCGAAAGTTCCCCAATTATGGGAGAATTGTGGCGCTATACTTTTTATGTGGATGTTATGTTCGATAGTTACGAAAGATACAGGCAATGCCTTACGGCCATCGAGCCCTTGACTGTTGATCTCGAAATTTTAGGGGAATACAAATTCGGAGCTTCATCCATGGAAGGACTTCATAAGTTGTGAGTGATGAGCAGTGAGTGATGAGTAGCGAAACACGGACGTGTGTCTGGATTAGTGAGTAGGCAGTCACCAATAACGAATAACGAATAACGAATAACGAATAACGAATAACGAATAACGAATAACGAATAACGAATAACGAATAACGAATAACCCAACCCACATGATAATCGAAAAAGCCCAAAGGCTCAATAGCACCGAAGAATATTATTTTGCCACTAAGCTCCGCGAAATCGCAAAGCGACGGGAAGCAGGTGAAAATATCATCAACCTGGGTATTGGCAGCCCCGACCAGATGCCACCCAACGAAAGTCTGGAAGAATTGGTGATACAGAGCAAGCGTGATGATGCCCACGGATACCAGAGCTATACCGGCATTCCGCAACTTCGTAATGCTTTTACTACGTGGTATGATAACTACTTTGGAGTGTCACTCAATCCTGAAACCGAAGTCCTGCCGCTGATGGGGTCAAAGGAAGGCATCATGCATATCTCGCTGGCCTTTTTAAATCCCGGCGATAAAGTTCTTGTACCCGATCCGGGCTATCCTGCCTACAATGCTGTGGCCAATATTGTAGGTGCCGAAGTTATAAAGTACAATCTCACAGAAAACAACAGTTGGTTGCCTGATTTCGATGAACTTGAAGAAATGGCTTCAGCGAATGTGAAAATTTTATGGGTTAACTATCCGCACATGCCTACCGGGACAAAAGCTACCCGTGAAATGTTTGAGAAGTTGATTGAATTTGCCAAGAAGCATCAAATATTGGTGGTCAACGACAATCCTTACAGTTTTATCTTAAATGAAGAGCCCCTTAGTATTCTTTCCGTTGATGGCGCAAAGGAGGTAGCTGTTGAACTGAATTCATTAAGCAAATCCCACAACATGGCCGGTTGGCGCATTGGCTGTGTGGCCGGTGCAGGTGAATATTTGAAATGCATCCTCACCATCAAAAGCAATATGGATTCAGGGATGTTTAAGCCCCTGCAACTGGCGGCAGTTAAGGCATTGGGAAAAGATAAAAACTGGTACCAATCGATTAACACCGAATATGCAAAACGGCAGTTGATGGCCATGGAAATTTTTGATCAACTAAACGTTAAATACGATAAGGCTCAAACAGGGATGTTTGTCTGGGGAAAAATTCCTCCAACATTCGATAATTCGTTTGCGTTTTCCGATCATTTTCTGTATAGTAAATCAGTGTTTTTTACTCCGGGAGCTATTTTTGGGAAGAATGGTGAACAATATGTGAGAATATCCCTTTGCAGTAAACAAGAAGTTTTTAAGGAAGTAATAAGTAGGTTGGAGAATTAAATTCAGGTTGAAATCAATGATCTAAAATTTGATTTCATTAAAAAACAACATATAGAAACACATGAACATAGCAATAATAGGACTTGGATTGATGGGAGGCTCCGCAGCCATTGATTTGAAAAAACGGGGATTTGCCGATAAAATCATCGGGGTGGACAACAACAGGCTGCATGCCGAAACGGCTTTACACATTGGTGTGGTTGACGAAATCGCATCAATGGAGGAGGCTATCGCAAATTGCGACCTTGTTGTGGTGGCTGTTCCGGTTGACAGTGCCGTTAAACTGATTCCCAAAATTCTGGATCAGGTCAACGGGCAGGCCATTACGGATATGTGTTCCACCAAGGAGATGATTTGCCAACTGGTAAAATACCATCCCAAACGCAAAAATTATGTGGCTGCACACCCCATGGCAGGCACTGAATTTTCTGGCCCCTGGGCTGCTAAATCCGGATTGTTCGATGGGAAAGCTGTAATGTTTTGCGATGCCGAAGAATCCGATATCCGAGCATTGGCAGTGATTCGAAGGATGTTTGAGGCATTGAATATGCGGGTAACATTTATGGATGCATCCAGTCACGACCGCCATGCTGCCTTCGTTTCGCATATTTCACACATCAGTTCGTTTGCTTTGGCTTTAACGGTGCTCGATCAGGAGCGCAATGAAAAACATATTTTCGATATGGCCAGCGGCGGATTTGACTCCACTGTAAGGCTTGCCAAAAGCTCGGCTGAAATGTGGTCGCCTATATTTGAGCAAAATGCCGAAAATGTTGTTGTGGTATTGAATACCTACATTCAAAAGCTAAGTGATTTTAAGGAAGCCATTGAGGATGGCGACAGAGATAAGATTGACGGATTGATCAAAAAATCAAACCAAATAAAAAAAATATTGAAATAACTATTTATTGAATATTCAGATTTAAAAAGTTCTGGTGTAAACAATTACCGGCATGATTAACTAACCGACATCAAAATGACAACTACAATAAAAACACTTCATGAATGGGGCCTGGGCAACGGCGAAAGGCCATTGTTGATTTCAGGGCCATGTAGCGCCGAAACTTCCACTCAAATGTTGACTACTGCCAATGAATTGCAGGAAGCCGGGATAGGCATTTTTCGTGCAGGGATCTGGAAACCCCGTACCAGGCCGGGGGCTTTTGAGGGTGTTGGAAGCAAAGGCTTGCGGTGGATGCAGCGTGTAAAAAGTGAAACAGGTATGAAAACAGCCACTGAGGTTGCAAATGTCAGGCATGTGGATTCGGTTATGGGGGCAGGGCTCGATATGATCTGGATTGGCGCCCGGACAACTGCCAACCCTTTTGCGGTGCAGGAAATCGCCGAAGCCCTCAAGGGAACCGATATTCCGGTGTTTGTTAAGAATCCCGTCAATCCTGATGTGGATTTATGGGTTGGAGCCATCGAACGCCTTCAGACAGTAGGAATAAAAAAAATCGGAGCCATACACCGAGGGTTCTCAGCCTATGAAACCAGCATTTACCGCAACCCGCCCATGTGGCAGGTTCCCATCGAACTGAAGCGAAGAATGCCCGGGTTGCCCTTATTGTGCGACCCCAGCCATATTGCCGGAAAGCGTAACCTTTTGCAAAGTATAGCTCAAAAAGCAATGGATCTCAACTTTGATGGATTGATGATCGAATCGCACTGCAACCCTGATGAAGCCTGGAGTGATAAAAACCAACAGCTTACACCCGCCGATCTAAAAGTATTGCTTAACAGTCTTGTGATCAGACAGGTTACCCCCGAAGGGGCTTCGGCAGAAACACTGGAAGAGTTGAGAAGCCAAATCAGTTTTCTGGATGATGAAATGCTCGACATTATGCAAAAACGTATGGAAGTGGCAAAAGCCATTGGCCGTTATAAAAAAGAAAATAATATGACCATCCTTCAGCCCAAAAGGTGGGAAGATATTATAGAAAGTAGTCTGAAAAAAGGAGATGAAAGGAATTTAAGCCACCGCTTTATCGATAAAATGCTGAAAGCCATCCATGAGGAATCCATAAGCAAGCAAACGGATATTATGAATGAAGGTATGGAGGATCAGTAGAAATTTTCGGCTCTTACTCAACGGGAAAATGCTTCACACCCAATCGAATTTTTCAATACTTCACACCCAATTGTCAGATGATAGTTGTCAAATTGCTGTTGTAAGCCGATATTTTCGTTTTGCTGAGGTTTGTTGATAATCTCTTTGCTGATGTCGATTGAGGCTTCATTTATTGAATTAAGTAATGAGCAAAAATTTTGGACAATACTTTTTTCAAAATCTCCTTTTATAATCAAAAACCTGCAAATCACCGCTTGCCCTACCAAATATTTGCCCAATGTGCTGCACCCTATTTAAACCCCTTGTTTTTTTGATTTTAAAATAATGACACAATACATTTGTTGTAAAAGTAAAATGTACTTTTAAAAATGAATTATTGTTGAAAGAATCCATGACAGACCATGATGTGTTTTTCTTAAATTTGTTTTCTTAAAACTGATTATTGAAGAATATGCTGAAAAGAAAAAAATAAAAAATGTAATCATCAAAAAAAATATAAAATGAAAACACAAACAAACAAACCATCCAAAGCCACTTTGCTGCTTTTTGTTTTTCTTTTTTTTACCCCCGTTATGATTATTGCACAAACCGGGCTTTTGCATCTCAAATTTGAGGATAACCTGAATGGCATCAATGGAGAAATCCCGACTTTTTACGACGTGAATTTTCCGGTAACCTATCACTTTGGTATCGACGGGAAATCTGCATTTTTCCCGGCCTTTAATCAGGTTCGTTACGCCGAAGAAAATATCGCAGAACTCGAAGGCTCGATGGCATACTGGATAAAACCTGAATGGGACAATGCCCACGATCACCGGATTTTCAGATATGGCGGCACCGGAGGTATGCTTTTCGGTACCGATGGCGGGGGTTACTATGTTTCGTTGATCAATGTGGCCATGGGTACCGGTGAATTGTACGCCAATTTCAACGCCAACAACTGGCAAAATGATCAGTGGTATTTTGTGGTGCACACCTGGAACAGAAATGCACCCACCAACCAGGAAGCTTTGCAGGTTTATGTAAATGGTGTTAAGGTTGCCCAAAACGATCCCAACCGAAGCAAAACAAATATTCATTTAATCGATGATGAGGAATTTCAGGTTGGGGGGGATGGTTCAAGCAGCTCTCTCGAAGCCTACCTCGATAATTATATGATTCTGGATTATCAGTTGACCGATCAGCAGGTTATCGACTTATTCAATTCACTGGAGCCTCCCGATGACCTTGTTCTTGAGTTTGAAAACAGCCTTTTGGGATTTAATGGCGAGGAGCCATCGGCATATAACCCGTCCTATCCTGTAACTTTTGTGCCCGGAACTTTTGGCTTAGGCGGGCATTTCCCCGACAATAATGAATTGAAATATTTCAGTGAGGGAAACATCAACGATACCATAGGTACGATTGCAGCATGGATAAAACCTGAATGGAATGGCAACGACAACCAATCACACACACTGTTCAGCTATGGATCTGATGGGGGGATGTTTTTTGGTAAAACTGCGGCCAACGAAATCCAATGTGGTGTCAATAGCAATGCCGGCACACCCGAACTCACTGCATCCCTGGATGTGAGCTCTTGGAACGACGGAGAATGGCATCACATCGCTTTCATCTGGAATAAAAATTCAGCAAGCAATGAAGAGGCTGTAATGCTTTATGTGGATACTGTTTTGGTGGATCAAAACGATCCTTCGGTGCCTCCGTCATTTATCCATGAAATTCCTGATACTGAATTTCAAATCGGAGGACACCCGTCTGATGGTTCCATCAATGCTGTGCTCGACAGGCTCATTATCAATGACAAAGTTTTAAGTGCCGCTGAAATAGCCATTTTGTTTAATGAATATACGCCTCCCATTGTTTATTCTGAGTTGTACCTGGAATTTGAAGGCCATTTAAACGGGGCTTGCGGTGAGGCGCCATTTTACCATAATCCGTCAAATCCTGTGACTTTCCAGGAGGGTTTTGCCGGGCAGGGTGCATTTTTCCCGCAAGGGAACACTTTGCAGTATGAAAGCCTTGCCAACATCAATGCTTTTAAAGGAACAATATCTTATTTTATAAAGCCTTCATGGTCGGGCAATGCTGCAAATCACACCATTTTTAAATTTGGTGAGGATGATGGGATAAGAATATGGACCGATGATGCCGGACAGCTCCAAACAATTCTGAACTATAATGGAGCACAGCAAATGCTTGCATCTTTCGATGTTTCTGGATGGAGCGATTCGCAGTGGTATCATGTGGTACATGTGTGGAACAATGAGGCAGCATCTAACCCTGAAGCCATTCAGGTTTATGTAAATGGTGAACTAATTGCAGAAAACACTTCCGGGGTTTCTCCATCAGCTATTCCCAATATTGATGCAGAAGAATTTCAGATTGGTGGCGATGACTCCGAAAAATCATTGCATGCTGCGCTCGACAGGTTTATAGTGCTCAACTACCCTGTATCTTCAACTGAATCTTCAGGTCTTGCCGAAGGGCAGCTTCCCGTGATCAACGGAATGGCGCTCGAAAGTAACATGTCGTTTACCTTGTTAAATAAATCCTATAATATCGGCGCTCCCGAAAATGAGAGTGTGATAAAAATAAACGGGGCTTCAAATATTCTCCTTGACGGGAATGGTGTAAAATCTGCAGGTCAGGGATACACAGGATTTTTTATTGATATTCAAAACTCATCGATGATACAGGTGGTGAATTTCGACACCATCTCATCCTATTTTTATGCAGTAAATGTGAGGACCTCCAATCATATTAGCATTTCAGGAAACAATTTTTCCAGCAATAAAATGGATCAGATCGGATGGATACACATCTGGCACGACATCGACAATGCACTGGGCGGAGGTTTGCTCCTCGAAAACTCCAGGAAGGTTGAGGTAAGCAATAATGCCATGCAATTTCAAAACGACGGTGTGGCCATGTACAGTTGCGACAGCATCAGCGTGCATAACAATATCCTGTCGTGGAACACGGGCTATGGTGTAAGAATGTTCCATACCGATAGTTGCTCGATAGTAAATAATGATTGTTCACATGCCAACCGCGAAACTGATCCCAGCGATTGTGCCGCCATTTTGCTATATTTCTCCCGCGAAAATTATGTGGATGGTAACGATTTTTCCTATGGTGGCGATGGCATCTTTACCAACGAAAACAAAACCATGGGAAACGCAATTCCTGACTTCCTGCCCAGCAACAACTTTTTTGCAAACAACGATTGCTCCTGGTCCCCGCACAATGCCATCGAATCGGTTTTTACCGATGGAAATGTTTTTGAAAACAATGTTTGCGATTACAGCAATTATGGCCTTTGGCTGGGTTATTCCTACGATTTGCTGGTATCAGGAAATCAAATCAATCACAACAGTGCCAGCGGCATCGCCATCGACAGGGGTTTTAACAATCAAATTTTGGGGAATGAGATCAAGGGCAATGTCACAGGTATCGAAATTTGGGAAGGGGGTACCACCGGCTTACCCGGATATACCAACCAAACTTCCCACGATTATCTTATCTCAGGAAACCATTTTCAGTCGAACGCTAAAGCTGTGCATGCCAGCAAAACCGAACACACTGTTGCTCTCGACAACAGTTTTTCGTACAATTATACCGATTTCTACATCGAAGAACAGGCTGATAATGATACCCTTTCGGGAAATGAATTTGGAAATGCGGTGAATAGCTATATCAACAATCAATCAACAAACAATATTTTTGCTCAGGGAAACACTATGCCCGATGACGTTTCACTCATCGACTGCAAGATCATTGACCAGAACGACAATGCTTCGCTGGGACTTGTGGATTATATGCCTTATGTACCCTCATCGTTGGAATTTGAAACCACCCCACCCCCTGATCTGGCAGAGCAGGCAACTTCATTCTGGACGGTTTTTGTGGAGGATGGCCTGCCCACCACAATGACATGGGATACAGAAGATAAGCAAGTTGGGGAAGCTTCGCTGCATGTAGCAACCGAAAGTGGTTTTGATGTAATTCCGCATTATTGGCCCGCCGGCTTGAAAATGGCAAATTGGGCACTTTCTGAATCGGATACCCTTCAGTTTTGGATGAAAACAGAAAATCCGCATGCACAGCAATTCCAGCAGTTTTACGTCAGGCTTGGCAACCAGTGCAATGCCTATTATCAATTTTCAGCACCCTTATCACAGCTAAACAGTACCATCGGGAACTGGGTAAAATTTGAAATTCCCCTCACCGGAAACAGCACCTGGATCAGATCATCCTCAGGGGACATTTCGCTTGACGAAATTGCATATTTTGAAGTGAATGCCGACACCTGGGACTGGGGTTTTGAAATGTGGATCGATGGCGTCACCTTCAACGATTACTTAGGAGTTGGGATAAATAACTTCAATCAGGAGCTTCCTATTCGCATCGAAACCTATCCCAATCCATTTGATGGCAATGCAAGGGTTGAGCTGTTCATGCCTGAAAGCGGCAATATTTCGCTTGGTGTTTTTGATACAGTCGGAAATAATATTTTTAATATTGTAAGCGGTTTTGTAGCTCAGGGCTCCCATATCTTAGCTATCGATGGTTCAAATATGGCTTCAGGAATTTATCTGCTTAAGCTTAAATCCGAGAATTATGAACTCGTTAAAAAACTAATCCACTATTAATTACGATGAGTAACTTTTATCAGAATGCCCCAAAACACTTGCTGGCTGTTGATTGTGTAATTTTTGGCTATGAGGACGATCAATTGAAAATTTTACTTTTTCCGCGCAAGGTTGAACCGGCAAAAGGACAATGGTCGTTGATTGGGGGTTTTGTAAACGAAAATGAATCGACAGATGATGCAGCCAGCCGGGTTTTACTTCTCAATACAGGCTTATCCAATATATTCATGGAACTGTTGAAGGTGTTTTCTGCTCCCGGAAGAGATCCCGGTGCACGTGTTGTAAGTGTTGTATATTTTGCTCTAATCCGAAGTAACAGCCAGGACGATAGCATTCTTGAGGAAAAAGATGCCAGATGGTGGCCGATTGCTGATTATCCGCCACTGATTTTTGATCATCAGCAAATGGTTGAAGATGCCTTGTCGGGCTTGCAAATGAAAGCCGGACAAAATTTAACAGGCCATGAATTATTACCCGATGTTTTTACCCTTCGGCAGCTAAGAACACTTTATGAAGCTATCTTGCAAAAGCCACTTGACCCAGGTAATTTTCGCAAAAAAGTACTTTCTTTGAATGTGCTTCAAAAGCTGGACATCAAAGAAACCACAAAATCAAAAAAGGGAGCCTATTATTATCAGTTTGCAAAGGATGTAGCTCACGCAAACGGAAATATGATTTTAAAACTTTAAAACGATCCCCTTTGGAGGGAATATTAATAATGATTGTTTGCAGGTAAAAGGAATGCTTCCTGCCTCCAAAAGGCATCAAATAAAACCCAAAAAGGAATGATATCAGAAGACAGATTTTCTTATCAAACCCTTTTAACGAATATTTTAGAATATTCGGTTGATGGCATGGTTGTGACGGATGAAACCGGCACTGTAATGCTTTGGAACGAGGCACAGGAAAAAATTGTGAATATCGCGGTTCAGGATGCTGTTGGAAAAAAATTGTGGGATGTCCAGTTTTCGGCTGCACCGCCCGAGTATCAAACTGAAGAGGTGTATCAAAATTTAAAATCCAGCCTCCGGAACTTTTTTGAAACCGGCAAAGCCCCATGGTCGGAACGGATTATGGAACAAGCATTTTTTGCAGATGGCAGAAAGATTGTTATTCAGTCGATCCATTTTCCAATGAAAACAGAAAAAGGCTTTATGTTAGCCGGAATCATTCGTGACATTACCGGGCTTAAAGAACTGGAAAAAGCAAGCCTGCAAAAGGAAGTTGAAAAGATCAGGGCTGATCAGCTTCAGCACGAAATAGACGTTCGAAATCGCGAAATAAGCGCAATGACCCTTCATTGTTCAAGTAAAAATATTTTACTTATCCAAACACGTGACAGCATAAAAAACATGCTTGCAAATAATGAAATCTATCCGGAAAAATTACTCGACCTGATGGCAAATATTGAAAGTAATATTTCGATGGAAAAAGACTGGGAAACCTTTAAAATTCATTTCGAACAAGTACACCCCTTGTTCTTTAAAAAATTATCTGAATCATTTCCGGAACTTACCATGACTGACCTCAAACTTTGCGCTTATCTCAAGATCGGATTTTCGCATAAGGAAATTCTACGCATTTCAAATTTGAGTTATGATGGTATAAAATCTGCTAAGTTCAGGCTCAAAAAGAAACTAAAACTCGATAAAAATCAATCGCTTTCCAGCCATTTGCGAAATCTTTAATTTGCCTGCACCCTTTTTGAACCCCTCAATCTCTTGACTTTAGAAAATCGTAACTGTATTTTTGTAATAAAAGTAAAATTTACTTTTATTACAAATAGGTTTATCTGATTCATTATTGTTCATTAAAATCAAAAAGAATGAAAACAAAAATTTTACAACTTTTGGGTTTAGCCTTCATTATTGTTTGGAGCCAGCAATCTTATGCAACAAATTATTATGTTTCACCCGATGGAAACAATAATAGCGGCAACGGCAGCCTGTCTGCTCCCTGGGCCACCATTCAAAAAGCCTGCGACTATGTGGCTGCCGGCGATATCATTTATCTCAGAGGAGGAATTTATAACCAGCGCGATTATATTGATGCAAATGTTGATGGTACGGCCACAAACCCCATAACCATTATGAACTACAATGGCGAGGAAGTTATTTTTGATGGAACCGGGGTGCCATTGGGCGATAATGCCGGGTTGATTTTTTTCGCCAATTGGGATTCAAATCCCATCATGGAATTTTATGTATTGGATGGAATCACCGTAAGAAATTCGACTGAAAGGGGGATCAGTTTTTATAAAACTGATCATCTGGTGATTAAAAACTGTCTTGTACACGATATCGAAAAGCGGGCTATCGGAGGCTTTGGCCATTACATCACCATCGAAAACAACGAGATTTACAATGCAGCTCTCGAAAACGAATACGGTGCAATGGGCAACAGCGGCTGGGCCATGACCTGCTACACTACCACCGATTATGAAAATGGTGATCCATCCACGAATGTTACCATCCGGAATAATTATATTCACAACTGCTGGGGCGAGGGTATAGGCCCCGGGCAGGGTTCGGATCAGGTGCTCATCGAGGGAAACACCGTGAGAGATGTTTGGAGTGTTGGCATATACGCCGATAAGGCTACCAATGCCACCATCAAAAACAATCACATTTACAACACCGACCCGACGTATTTCAGGAATGGAGCTCCGGCAGTGGGCATCAGCATGGCTAACGAAATTTCTTTCGGAAACATTTACAACCCCATCTCCAATTTTTATATTTACAATAATCTGATTAGTAATGTTAGGAAAGGAATAGGTTTTTGGTTCGATGAATCAAATGATGAAAGCGGAAATTCATATCATAACCTCGTTATTGCATACAACGTAATCTACCAACCCACGGCTCAGGGTATTGCCATCGATGAAATTCCATCGGGCTATAATCAGCCATCAGGCTGTATTTTAAAAAACAACATTGTGTATTCGGGGGCGTCCCAGTCAACGGTAGGAGATTTGTCGGCTTGGGATATTTCGCACAACGACTGGGTTGGCGGTATTCCATCCTTTGGAACGTCAGCAAGTTTTAACACCGACCCTGGATTTGTAAACCCGGGCATTTCCGCTGCACCCGAAGGATTTAAGTTGGGTAGCGCCAACGCATCATGTTATGGAACGGGCGTTTCGATTGCTGCTTTTACCACCGAAGATTTCTGGCATTCGGCACGAAGCGCTTCCACACCATGCATTGGTATTCACGAAGCCTCTTTTTCGAATGCTCCGCAATATTACGTTGACGCAAATGTATCATCTTCGGGAAATGGCCTGTCGTGGGCCTCAGCTTTTAAAACCATTCAGGAAGCTGCCGATTTGAATCTTCAACCCGGCGATGTGGTAAATATCAAGCCTGGAACCTATCCGGAGGCTGTGAACATTAAAAGCAACGGGGCACAAATTGTTGGCGTTACAGCCAATGTGTCGGTATTGCAAAACAATAAAATTTCATTTCCTGCCGGAACAAATCTTTCGGAAGTGGATCTGGTAAATCATCCCGGCGAGTATTATGCGTTGGTTTATCGAAGCTGGAAATCCAACAACGGGTATTACAAAATTACCCAGGTGAACGATGCCGGCGATTATGTAATCGTTGAAAACGCAGTTTTTACTGATGAAACTGGTGTGACCAGCGACCTCAACTATTTGAGCGCAGCCATTGTGCGGCCGGTGATTTACAAAAAATATTCATCTAATCCTGAAACCGAACGTGTCGTGCTGAACTGTTCTGCTGTTCCGTCTGCCTATACCATTCTCTACATTGGCAATGCCATCAACGATTACGATGCATACCCGGCAAGCTGCAATATTATCGATGGGCTGGATGTTACAAACAGTGAGGGAGGTATTCATTTACAAGGCTCAAGTTTTAATGTGCTGGTCAACGGACGAAGTTACAATACCACTTTAGGAACGGGCTGCCTGATGAATGGAAATGAAACCAGGCAGGCAAACTATAATTTTTTAATAAACTATAAAATTTATGATGTTCACAGCGAAGGAGTTTATGTAGGCGCCGGAGGACATCCGCAGTTTAATAACCATACGCACTTCAACCATTTAATTGATAATGAAATTTACGTTTCAGGAACAACTCTTTTGATCGAAAACGCCATCGACCTCAAAGAATACAACAAAGGCAATGTGGTGGAGGGAAATTATATTCACGATATTAAATTAGCCTCCGGTGGCAATGGCATTATCGACATTCGTAACGAGGAGGACAATGCCCTCGTTTATGGTAATGTTTTCGAAAATATTCTAAAAGGGTTAAATAGCACCAACTACATCATCAATATTTATGGTGAAAACAACAATGTTTCCTTTTTTAATAACATCATTTACAATACTACAGCAGCCGCTGATGGTGTATATGCACTTCGCGTGGATGGTGGATCAAATTTGAATTGCCTCATTGCCAACAATACTTTTTATAATATCCATAAAGGGATGCTGTTGGAGCATTACAGCGGAACTTGCACAACCACTATTGCAAACAACATCATTGATGTTAATTCAACAACCCTTATCGAAGAGTGGGGGAATGAAGCCAAATTTACGATGACGCATAATCTGTATTCCTCAAACCCGTCACAATATGCTTCCGAACCGGGCAGACAGGTGGGGGTTCCAAACTTTGCCAATCCCGCAGCCGGCGATTTTCATCTTACCGATTTAAGTGCTTTGGCCATTGATAAAGGTGTTGTTACATCTCCTGTAATTGCTTGTGATATTGAAGTTGTGCAACGCAGCGGGAATCCTGACATTGGCGCTTTTGAATCTGGAACTTCTGTGCCTCAGCCAATGGTTTATGTTTCGTCGACCTGCACGCAAAATGCCGCGATTCTTACACCGGGAGAAACAAATCAAATGGTGATCGGGATTCAGATTGTTACCTCCGGAAATACGAATCCTCTTGAGGTAAATTCGTTTACACTCAATGCCTCCGGCACCACCAACCTGGCAGACATTTCCAATGCAAAATTGTTTTACACCGGAAATGCAGGCACTTTTAATACAAACAACCAGTTTGGCTCTGCTGTTCCCGTTCTCACTTTCTCTGATTTTACAATAATTGGGAGCCAAACCCTGAGCGAGTATGTCAATTATTTCTGGCTATGCTTCGATATTGCTGCGGGCGCAAGCATTGGCAATCTGGCTGATGCCTCATGTGTTGATATTTCACTTGGAACACAAACGTACATTCCCACAATTACTTCACCAGCCGGAGCCACTCAGATCGGGCAAATAGCCGGCATGGAGTATGTAGATTCGTATGGCGTTCAAATAAGTGACGACGTAAATGTGGGAACCATCAATGCACCCATATTGCAAATGCCGGTTATTACTTCCGGAGTTGCAAATCCGCTGCTGGTTTCGCAGATCAGGATCAATGTCCTGGGAACAACAAATTTGGCGGACATTGCCAATGCACGAATATTTTATACAGGCAACAATCCTGAATTTAGTGATGCCGTGCAGTTTGGAACTACAAAAGCCAATCCTTTAACCACAAATTTTATCATTGCGGGGAGCCAGAGTTTGCTGGAAGGCACCAATTATTTCTGGCTTTCGCTGGATGTGTTGCCAGGCGCAACGGTCGGGAATGTTATTGACGGGCAATACAGGAAAATCTGGATTGATGGTACCGCCATTGACCCGGGATCGAAAGTGCCGGCCGGCAACCGCACAATCGTTGATGATACGCCTGCGCCCGACATGGAATTGGCTTCGGTAGGGCTTGCTCAGATAACAGGGTTGGTTTTCCCCGGTTCGGTGAATAATGAAATCCTTCAAATTTTACTCGAAACCTCAGGAACTGGCAATCCGCTGGAAGTTAACAGTATTGATTTCAGTGCTGTGGGTTCCACTAGTTCCACGGACATCGGCAATGCAAAAGTTTTCTTTACAGGAAGCACACCTGTTTTCAGCACCGCGAGCCAATTTGGTGCAGGTAAAGCCATCGTTGATTTTAATGTGGTGAATTTAAGCGGATCGCAGATCCTTGAAGAGGGATTGAATTATTTCTGGTTGTCTTTCGATATTAACGAAAACGCCCCGGGAGCCAGACTGATCGATGCCGAATGTTATTCGGTCGAAATTGGAGGTAATATTTATGAAATCAATATTTATAATCCCGAGGGTAGCAGGGAGGTTCTGATCCCCCTTCTGGAAAATACGGTTCAATTTGGTTTTGGTACAAAAGCAAGCTATAAATTTGGACCAATGTACCGTTCGCGGGCCGACAGCGATTACGATTACAGTCGTTTCAGCTACCTGTACACCCAGGCTGAACTATCAGATGGGGGCGTTGTGCCGGGAAGCCTCATTACAAAAATCGCATGGTACAAAACCAATACGGCAAACATCACCAATAATGGGCTTGCTTATTTCGATATTTACATGAAAAATTCTGATAAAACCATACTTGTAAATCCTACAAACTGGGAAACAGGCGTATTGGATGGAGCAACCCTGGTAGCCGAAAAAACATACACCAAAACCGATGATCCTTTTGCAGTGAATGGCTGGATGGAAATTGAACTGGATCAACCCTTCGTTTATGCAGGTGGAGCCCTCGAAATATCTACCGATTGGGATATTTCAGGAGTCACAAATTATCCAACCAACGGTGGTTTCAACTGGCAGTGGACCGATGTGGCTGCCGGAAGAACTATTGCGGCTGCTCACGATTATCCCGGTGGGGTTACCGATCTGGTTTATCGTGAACCTTATAACTATTATTATGGCGATGCCGATGGGTCGAAACGTCCGAATATCCAGATTACCTATTCGGGATCATCGGTAAAAGGGAAAGAAATTTCAAACAATGTGCAAACCCCCGAAACAAATATTTCGAACGGGGATGCCAGAATTTACAGCCAAAACAGTGCTGTTGTTATCGAATTCTCCGAACTTCCCGAAAAGGAACTTATGGTTTATCTGTTTAATCTGAATGGCCAGATAATTAAAAGCCTGCCTTTGGAATCATTGAAAATGCTAATCCCGTTGAATAATACCCATGGATTGGTAATTGTTAAAATACAAGGGACCTCCTTCAGGCAAATTAAAAAGGTGATGTTGGAATAAATCAGAAGACCCATCCATCATGCAATGTCCGCAAGGGAATGAACCAATGATTCCTTTGCGGCTTTGTTTTTTACGGATTAAAAGTATGGATGCCCGAAGGGTTTTTCAACTTCGTCGCCGGATTCATTTTATCTTTCTGAAACAAAAAATCTTTGGTATTTTTTGCTATTTGGGATATTATCGGCACATACTGGCAACAATTCCTTTTGAAACCCTGCTGTCAGTGTTTAGGGAAACAATATTGCCGCAATCAACCAGGGCTTTGTTTGTGCGAAAACTAACACCATTTTCGCAAGAGGAGGTGCGTTTTATTCTTCATTTTACATCGGGTAAAAGGTTATGAGGAGAAAAAAATTGAATGAATCCATTGCAGTTAAGCAAAAATGAAGGTGGATATCTTCCTTTATCTGATCACAGTTACCGTTCCGCGCTTTTCCTGGTCAGCACCGCGTGCATCCCTGAATTTGATCACATAAACATAAGTACCAACAGGCACGTAGTCGCCTTCAAAGGTTCCGTTCCAGCCTTCAGCCACAACCTTGCTTTCGAAAAGCTGCTGCCCCCATTTATTAAAAATTGTCAGCGAATAGTAGCCCTGTTCGATAAAATCCACCAGAGGTTTAAATTCGTTGTCAGGGGGATCGCCACCGGCAACTATGGCATTGGGGATGGATATGCTTGTTTCGAGTTGAATGGTTATTTTATTTGAAAAACTTTCTGCATTTCCCGGAGCATTTTCGACAGCTTTAATGTAAAATGAAAAATTCCCTTGGCCACCGCCCAGCCCGCTTACATCTTTGGTGTAGGTGTTCTCGGTTGCCAGAAGTTCATCGGGTGGATCGTTGGCAGGGTATGGAACGCCATCCACTTCCATATAAATTACATATTTCTCCACGCCTGTGTCCCAGCCTTCGTAAGGATTCCAGGTGATGGTGATCTCAGAGCCGCCTGTTTTTTCACCTGAAAGATAAATGGTTCGGGCAATGTTTTCGGAGGTGAGGTGTTTTTTTTCACAAAAATCAAAAACCTCAATGCTGTAATAATAGCTTTTGGCATTGAAATCTGCAGTGGAGTCGATGAAAGTTGTTGGCGGGCTGAAAGAAACCAAATCTTCCAACTCAGCAAGAAATGCAAAGTTAGAACCTGTTTCAGTTCTGAGGATTTGAAATTTTGAAATAGGCGCACCATCAGTTTCCCACACCAGTTTTATATGCTCATCGTTTTCAACCGTGGCGAAGGCTATCCTTGTCATCTCAGGTTTGGCATAGGTTTGCGAGGTTACCGCCCTTTCACAGGAAGTTGATGTACGGCTTTCATTCTCGTTGAAAGCCCTGATTTTATAGGTGTAGGTAACATTGGCGGTGAGATTGGAATGTGTGTAATAATTTTGGGACGCTGAAGTAGTTCCCACAACGGAAAAAGGCCTGCCGTTTTCGGAGGCAAGTACCCAATAGCCGCCAAGCTGTGAGAGCATGTTCCTGTATTTGATCCATTCGAGAGTCACACTGTTGGAGCAGAGATCAAAATCAATACTTGTGATCAATATTGTGGTCATGGTATCAGCATACAACCAGTTGGAGGCATTTGTAGCATTGAAAGCATTGACCTTGTACAGCCGCTGCTCCGTGCACGCCGAAACCTGATCATCGATGTATGAATTCTGCTGAATACCGTTGAGGCTGGTGAGTGAATCAAAAATTAAATAGCCTGTAAACGAATCGATTCTTCCGCGGTAAATGCTGTAGCCTAAAGTGTTGGAGGTGTTCGGAATCCATGAAATAATGGGATGATCATTAACTACACTCACCGAATCAATAACAGGGTTTTCAGGGATTTGAGAAAAACCTTCAGAAGAGATAAAAAACAACAGCATGAGCAGAATCAAAAAGCCAATGTTTCTGAAAGCTATTATCCTGTTATATTTTTTTAGTTGGTTCATGCTGTTTAAATCTATTTTCCCACCACCAAAGTTGTCATTGTTGCAGGATCAAGATATTTAACGGCCAAATCTCTGATTTCTTTTGCAGTAATCGATTTAACAGTTTCCAGAAAGCCGTTGTAATAATCCAGGCCAAAGCCAAAATCAGTAGCACTTTTCACCAGTTCCGAAAGCGCGAAGGGGCCATCAGCACTCCTCAAAAAGCTTCCCAAAAGATAATTTTTAACCAGTTTTAATTCCTCGTCAGGAACTAAATCGGTTCTTAATTTTTTAATTTCCGAAAATATTTCAATAACAGCTTTTTCCCTCACATCAGTGCCAACTTCTGAGGCAATACCAAAATATCCGGCATGTATCATCGAAGTCAGCATTGAGCCGATTCCATAGGTATAACCCTTGTCCTCGCGTATGTTGGTCATCAGGCGAGAGCCAAAATATCCTCCCAAAACGGTGTTTACCACCTTCATTTTTAAATAATCGGGATTGTGTTTGTTGAACAATATTTTACCAATACGAATCGCAGATTGCAGCGTGTTTTCTTTTAAAATAAGATGTTCTGAAATATCTGATTTCACAGGCTCCGGAACTGCTACTTCAAAATACTCATTACTTACCACATGTCTTCCGAAATAATGGTTGATTTTGTCCTCGATATCTCCTGGCAGTTTTCCCGAAACGATAATTTTAAATGGCATGTGGGCATAATGTTTCTTATGGAAATCAGCCAAAAAGTATGGGTTCAGTATGTCAAAATGCTTTTCCCCGACAGGTGTTGCATAAGGATGATTTTCACCGAAAATCAAACCATTAAAATGCATCCTTGCCACATACTTTACTTTTTCCATGTTCACAACAAATTCCTGTCGCGATTTTTCGATGATGGTGTTTACTTCTTCCTTTGGAAACACAGGCTGCAAAGCCACTTCGCTTAACAAAGGCAGCAACTTATCGAAATATCTGCCCAGACAATAAAGGGTAAGGCGGGCATCATCCTTATCGGTTGCATGTCGTAAATGTGCTCCATAAAAATCAACGGTTTTGGCGATTGCTTTTGCCGAATAGCTTGTGGTTCCTTCCTGTAGGCATTTGTTTGAAAGGCTTGCCAGTAGAGGTTGCGACTGAAAAAATGAACCGGCATTAAAAATCAGATCCAGTTTTATCAAATCCTCTGTTCCGGCATCGATGGTGTAAACAGGGATGCCATTATCCAGGTTGAAAAATCCTGGTTCGATCAGATTTACCGAAGTGATCTCGTGCGACCGCGGTTGTGTTTTTCTAAATTCCTGTATCATCCGTTATTTTTTTTTTGATATGTAAAAAAGGGTGGAGCAATTTTCGGGCTTAAAGATTTGTTGTGCCGTATGTAAAAACATTTCCGGGCTTACCGAACGGTATTTTTCTGCTTCAAGATTCACCAGGTTGGCACTGCCGAGTGTTTCGGCGTAAGCCAGATTCATGGCCTTGTCGAGCACATTCATCCGAGAAAAAACCAGGGTGGATTCGATCTTGTTTTTTACTTTTTGCAATTCCTGAGCATCGGGCAAAGTGGCGGCAATCGCGCTAATCTGCCTGTCGATAGCTTTTTCAGCTTCTTCCAGACTTACTCCCTTCGCGGGCTTTCCTGAAACCACAAACATTCCTTTATCAAAACTACCCATGATGAAAGCATCCAATTCGGTGAAAAGCTTTTCGTCTTTGATCAAATTTTGATAAAAACGCGATGAGTTACCATTTCCCAGCACATCCGAAATCAGGTCGGTAGTATGATATTCAGGGTCGTTTCTTGCGCACATGTGCCACACTTTATAAATGGCATCAGACGGAACATCACGTTCCACTTCCAGGCGCCGTTCCTCTGTTTGCACGGGTTCGGCAGGAAGGTTTCGTAAATTTTTGCCTGTATTTTCGATGGGGGCAAACCATTTTTCCACGTATTTTCTGATGTCCTCGGTTTTTACATCTCCCGAAATTACCATTACCGCATTGTTGGGATTGTAATATTTGTCATAAAAGGCACGCACATCTTCCATGGAAGCATTGGTAATATGGCTGATTTCTTTGCCAATGGTAGGCCATTGATAGCTGTGAACTTTGTAAACCAAGGGTCTGAGGAGCATCCACACATCTCCGTATGGTTGGTTGAGATGTGTTTGTCTGAACTCTTCCGAAACTACATTGCGCTGTACTTCCAGGCTTTTTTCTGAAAATGCAAGCCGGAACATTCTGTCGGATTCGAGCCAGAAACCAGTTTCCAGATTTTGCTTTGGAAGGGTGAGGTAATAATTGGTTACATCATTTGAGGTAAAGGCATTGTTTTCGCCTCCCACTTTTTCCAGAGGCTCATCATATTTTGGGATATTTACCGAACCGCCAAACATCAGGTGCTCGAACAGATGGGCAAAACCGGTTTTGTTGGGGTCTTCGTCGCGGGCACCTACATCGTAAAGTATGTTCATGGCAACGATGGGCGTGGATGAATCATGGTGTACAATAATGCGCAGCCCGTTGGATAAAGTAAATTTTTCGTAATGGATCATGTAAAAAATATTTTTGAATGCAAAAGTAGTTTTATGCATCGAATAGTGATTTCAGTTGCCAAAACTTGCGCAGAATTAATATTAAAATCCAACACATTATTAATCAGTTGCTTGGCTGGTTCTGTTTAAAAAATAACGAAACTTTATAAAATCATTTTAAAAGAATTTTTATTTTAGCCAAAAAATGAAATATTTTCCAATTTGCTATGCGTGACCCGGATATTTTACCACAGACATTCCACGATCCTGTTTTTATTCAAAACGGGAA
>JAIOZV010000038.1 GCA_021740425.1 Bacteroidales bacterium
CTTTCCCTGCAGGGGAAGGGAGACCCCACGCACAAGCCGCAGTTGTAGCCAGTACGGTGGCATCCTCCCCCTCAACAGGGCTCTCGGAAGCTTTCGGGAAGAGGGGGTCAAATGATTGAGGTTCATCATTATAATGTAGCTAAATAATTACAGTTGAGTTAAATAATAGCACTTCAAAAAAAGAATTAGGCAATAAATCCATCATTGTTTTCCAGTGAAATAATTGCTTGTCTGTTCATCAAATAAAACAACGAATATCCGATATTTCCTGTCAAATCATTATTTTCGCAGCTTTCAACAAATAAATTTATTTTAAGACCAAAAGATGGCCTCTATACAAAACAAAACCGTTCTTATTACCGGCGGAGCATCAGGAATCGGCAAATTAATGGGGTTGAAATGCCTGGAAAAGGGAGCCTCAAAACTGGTGATCTGGGATGTTAACCCTGAATTTCTTAACCAGACTACCGCTGAATTCAGAAAATCAGGTTATACAATTTTCCCCTATCTTCTGGACGTTTCAAATGTAGAAGCCGTAAAGGAAAAAGCAGAAAAAGTGAGGGCTGAAGCCGGAAGTGTTGATATTGTGATTAACAATGCCGGTGTGGTGGTTGGTAAAGAATTTAAGGATCACAGCCATCATGATATCGATTTTACGATGAACATCAATACCACGGCAATCATGCATGTTACCCTCGAATTTTTGCAAGGGATGCTCTACAAAGGCAGTGGCCACATTGTAAATATTGCATCGGCTGCCGGATTGCTGGCAAACCCAAAAATGTCGGTTTATGTGGCCAGTAAATGGGGAGTTACAGGCTGGTCTGAATCCCTTCGCATTGAACTGGAAACAATTAACAGTGGCATTTGCGTTACCACCGTAAACCCCAGCTACATCGATACAGGCATGTTTGCAGGTGTACGAACCAATTTTTTACTTCCGATTTTAAAGCCCGAAAGAGCTGTTGATAAAATTATCAAAGCCATCGAATACAATAAAATTTCTGTAAGAATGCCTTTCCTCGTGAATCTTTTACCCTTTGTAAGGGGCATATTCCCTGCCAGACTATTCGACTGGTTTGTAGGGCATGTGCTCGGTGTTTACGATTCGATGGCAGAATTTGCAGGCCACGATTATTACAAAAGTCCGAATAACCTAAGCGGTAGCAAGGTATGACAAGAAAGCGGGATTTTGTTAAGGAAAATGTTTCGGCGATCATAGCGTGGTTTTATATTCCCTTTAGAAAATTTATTCCACCCGAAACTTTCAGATATGCTGCTACCGGAGGTGCCAACTTAACCCTGGATATTTTTCTGTATTTTGTGGTGTATAATTTCATCCTGAAAAAAGAAATCCTCGATCTGGGTCCATTGGCTGTCAGCCCGCACATTGCCGCTTTCCTCATTGTTTTTCCAATCACTTTTTTTACAGGTTTTTTATTAGCCAAATACATCACGTTTACCGAATCGCCCCTGCGAGGAAGAATTCAGTTAGTCAGGTATGCCATTTCGGTGGGAGGGTCTATCCTGCTCAACTATTTTCTGCTCAAATTTTTTGTTGAGATCCTGCATTTCTGGCCAACGGTTTCAAAAATGTTTACAGCGGTATTTGTTGTAACCTACAGTTACCTGATCCAGCGCTATTTTACCTTTCAAACCGGGGAAATAATAAAAAGAAAAAATAAAAAAACCGGAAAATGAGCCTCCGGTTCTTTATTCTAATGAAGCAGTTATTCAATAATTATTTTCTGATTAAGTTTCCCTTCATTGGTTTCGGTAATTACCAAATAAACACCTGATGGCAGGGATGAAACATCTAATGACTTTTCACTCATGTGGTGGAAATTGTCGAATTGTTTCGAAAACACAACCTTCCCCAAAATATCAACCAATGAAACAGACACCAAACGAGAACCTGATTTTATTTTAAACTTCAAGCGATCGCTGACAGGATTTGGATAAAGATACATTTCAACCTCCTTGTCTTCGGACGCGCTCAGAATGGTCGGATCCATAAGTGCGGTTTCCCAGAGGCCTCGGCCGTAAGTTCCGGCTCTTAATTTTCCTGAACCATAATGAATTTCCAGTTCTCCCAAAACAACATTGGGTAACCCTAAACCAAAATCTATCCATTGGTCGATGGCATTGTTGTGGTAGAACACACCAAGGTCGGTGCCTACGTAAACAGCGTCATCCGATCCATCCTCATATACAATGCAGGTTGCAGGAACATTGGGCAGATTCATCGAAATATTCTCCCAGGTATCTCCATAATCTCCGGATGAAAAAACCTTTACTCCATCGGTAAAGCCTCCCAAGGTAACATAAAACCTGCCGGCATCTGACGATGAAATACACATTTCGGTAATTCCCAGATTGGGCAGCGAATTGCTGATGATGACCCAATTTTGTCCTCCGTTTCGTGTACTCCACAGAACATTTGCCGTTCCGGCTACCATCACATCAGGGTTTGAAGCAGCTACCTCCAATATAGTGAGTTGTGATGATGCGGAAAGGTTTTCTGATAGCTTTTCCCAGGAAGTTCCCTGATTGTAGGAACGATAAACATCATTCACTCCGACAAATATTGTACTTGGATCGCCAGGGTGGCTCAAAAACGGAGCCAGCCAATTGTATAAAGAAACACCCTGGGGAGTAATATTCTGGAAGGAACTGCCGCCATTGGTTGTTCTTCTGAAACCACCACCATAGCCGCTTACGTAAAATGTATGAGCATTGGTGAAGTCGAAAAAATTCTCGCCTGACTCGCCAAAATAGATGCAATTCCAATCTGTTTCATTTTGTCTGTACATTGTAAACTGATCTTGCGGCCCGCACAAGGCAAGTTCTTCATTCGTAGCCGCCAGACCAATTTTATAAACTTGTAAAATGGAAAGCCCATCGCTGATATTTTCAAAATCCTCACCATGATTATATGTTTTGATGATGCCTCCATCATGGCAGCAAAACAATTGTTCGGTACCCGGGCGGAAACGCATTGCATGGTAGTCAACCCATGTATTGTAGGTATTGGGCACTCCGGGGTTTTCGTGGGTCTGAATCTCCCACTGGTGGCCTCCATCCGTTGATTTCCACAGGTTTATACCTCCCGTAAATACCATGTTTTCATCCGTTGGTGAAACCGCAATGGTTAGTGTGTACCATCCATAACCCTCCGTATCTGTACCATAAGCCGATCGGCCCAGTAAATTCAATTCATCGCCCGAAAGTGTTTGTTGCCAGGATTCGCCGGCATCATCCGATCTGAAAATCCCATACAGGTATGTGGAAGGATATTTTCGCGTACACATAGCATACAACACCTTAGGATTTGAGGGTGTTGTGACCAGGGCAATCCTGCACACCTGCGAGGGTACAATAACTTCGGTTCCGACAGAAGTCCAGGAAACACCTGCATTTGTTGACTTGTAAATTTTAGCATTTCCAAATATATTGTATGATGTGCAGAACATGACTTCACAGTTGCCCTCCATAAAATGCAGGTCGCGAAAATTTCCCTGAACCATCAGTAACCAGTTGCTTGCCGCATCCGAAGATTTATAAATCCCCTGGTTAGTAGCGGCATATAATATTTCGGGTTGCAAAGGGTGTATGAGCAATTTGTTTACAATAACATTCTGCGGAAGCTCATAAATTAATCCGGTTTGTTCCCAGGTTTCACCACCATCGGCAGATTTTAATACACCAATCCCAAAAGTAACAAAAGAATCCCGGTCACCGGTGCCTATATACAGAAGGTCAGGATTTTCCGGATTTACTACAATAGAACTTACGCCGATGCTGGGCAAATGGTCGGTGGTGGTGTACCACGTTTGGCCACTATCTGTGGTTTTCCAAAAACCACCTGAGTGTGCCCCAACCCAGATTGTATTTGTATCGTTAGGGTGAAACTCAACACAATCGAGCCTGCCCGATCCCGATAAACGGCCTTGCTGCCACCAGTATGGTGTATAATCCGGGCCCAGATTTTGCCAATCACCCCAGCTATTATCGGTTTGTTTTCTTTGGGCGGTGATTTTTTCAATCTGCTCATAATACAACTTACCTGGGAAGTTGCCATCTTCGTCGAGGCGAGGTGAAACATACCACTCTTCACGCTTGAAATGCTTATGTGCTTGACCGCTTTCGTAGTCATGAGTTTCCCAATATTCGTTGAACGCTTTTGAATACCCGGCAAATTTGGGTTCCCGGTTTTTAGTATCCGGCATGAGTGTTATCCAGTTTTGAGCAAAACCTGTGAAAAAAAACAGGATGCCTGAGATGAGTGTGATGAAAATCCTTTTCATAATGATTTTTTTGAGTTACGGTTAATATTAAACAAAAATACACCCTTAGGATTCAATCATTTTGTGTGTTTTAACAAATTGCAGGTTTGGATTAACAAAATGAGGTTTTTGATTGTAAGCCTATCGATTTTATGATGAAGCCTATTTTTATGGACAGAAAAAAAGTCGGATGTTTTCAGGGCTGTTGTTCATGAATTGATTTGAGACATTTTAATGAATAGCTGGTTTACGGATCAAGCAAGTAAGCCCTTTTTTTTTGGTAAACAAACAGCCAACATTACAGAAACAGAACCCTGATTTTAAAGGCAAGCCTGATGATTTTCATTGGATCAGGTAACTACCGTAAGTATCAATTGAGTAAATTAGTTCATTTTTAGATTTTTGGAAATTGACATATCCTTCATGAATATCCGACCAGAAATCAAGTAATTGGAGATTGGCTTTATACTTTTTTTTATACTTTTCAAGGTTTTCCGTTGTCATTTTAAATGGAAAAATATATACAGGAATATTATTCTGTCCGTTGTTTTTGGCATGAATTGCATAAAGGTATATTTCTTTAATTTTATCATCGGTCATTGGCAAACAACCAATTGTTACACAAGAACCATGGATAAAAATGTCGCCACCAAAGTTTTTGGCCTTACTTTTTAATTTGTCGGAATTGTTTGGATAATTTAATCCCAGCGATAAATAGAAACGACTTGCAGGGTTAAATCTGTCGATGCTATAAAACCCCTCAGGAACCTGAAAATCTCCCTGCCTTCTCTTTGGCCCCGGAACACCTGAAGATGAACAAATATTATAAGTGCAAATTTTCCGGAAGCTAGTATCCTGATGATTTTTTGCAAATAACTCCAGTTTACGTTCGGCTTTATAGGCAACAATTATAATATTCAAACTATCGATTTGAATGTTGAAGTTTTTTAAATTGGCTTCGATGAGTTGTTGTTTTTCCAAAATTGCCTTCCTAACACGTTTATAACGTTTTTGGTCGGTCAGGAAATTTGATTGTGCGAATAAATTCGAAATTACTGAGAACGTGATTAATATTGCTATCAATACCATTTTTTGCATAAACATTCATCTAATTTATTGAAAAATAAAAAATCAGAACAAAGGTGAATAAGGTGAATCCTATTAAAACTAACACCCATTGCCATTTTCGTTGTCTTTTCATTTTTTCCGAAGAGGGAATTATGGGATTTGGGTTTATTTTTTTTTCCTGCACAAGCCCGATAATCAGACCCAGGGCAGCCCCAAGTGCAAGGCCGGTGGCAATATCCCCAAGGACAAGTCCTATCGGGATTCCAACAGGCATCCCAATTGCAATTCCTAAACCAATAAAATGTCCTTTATGGTATTGTTTTTTGTTATTCATAACTTAGTGATTTTAATATAAAATTTCAATTCACAGGTTATCGATTGATAACTTGAAAATATCCTTGATTATTTTAATTTTTATGTTTTGCACCAGACCCCTGCCATCAACCGGAAAGTTTCTGCATTTGAACAAGAAAAAGATCTTTCTTTCCGCGGGCAACAGGAACTTCCGACCCATCGGTGAGTATGATGGATCCTCCATCCTGCCGGATAAATTTCTTTACATAATCCAAATTGATAAGGTGAGAATTGTGAGGCCTGAAAAAATTTCTATCAGCCAGCAATTCGTGATATTCTTTTAAATTTCTTGAAACCAAAATTTTGCGCCCATCTACCAAAAAGAACCAGGAATAACTTCTGTCGGCTTCCACACGAATTATTTCGAGGGTATTCAAATACTCCATTCCATCGGAGGTTGGGATAGCCAGCTTTGAAGGCAAGCTTGATCGCAAATTTTCGAACAAAAGATCATAACTTGGTATTTTGTAATCACTATTCATCCTTTTTTCAATCACCTTTTCAACCGAGTTAATAAATTCTTTGATATTGATGGGTTTTAAAATATAATCCACCGCGCTGAACTTGATGGCCTGGATGGCATAGTGATTAAAGGCAGTAACAAAAACCACATCAAACGACTTTTTCGGGAATTGCTCAAGCAAAGTAAAACCATTGCCATGCGGCATTTCAACATCCAGAAATACAATTCCGGGATTGGTTTTTAGGATGGCCGAAACCCCGTCTTTTGACGAATTGGCCGTTGCCACAACTTCCAGTGCCGGAATATATTCTGCAATAATTGAGTTGATAAAGCTTACTGCATCCAATTCATCGTCAACAATTACGGTTCTGATTTTTGTCATGTGATTATAGGTATATGAATGACCACCTTTGTTCCCAAAGGCTTACCATCCTCATCCTTCAAATCGAAAAAGTCGATTTTCATTTTGCTCCCGTAAAGTGAGTTTACGATTTTGAGCCTTGATTCGGTAATGGTTGTCCCCAGTGATTTGTGGTTATTATTGTTTCTGTTTTTTATTTCAATGGCAGCTTCACGTCCAATTCCATTATCCTCAATGGTACAAACGATGGTGGATTTTTCAAGTTTAAGTGTCACTTTAACAAGGCCATCCGCATTTTCCCGGTGCATCAGTCCATGACAAATGGAATTTTCGACGTAGGGCTGAATGAGCATGGTCGGGATTTTATGCATCAACACATCAATCTCATCATCCACCTCGATCACATAGCTGAATTTGTGTTTAAACCGGAGTGCTTCCAGGTCGAGATAAAGCTGTAAGGCATCCAGCTCATCCTTGATTTGTATGGAGGTGTATCTTGAGTTTTCGAGGGTTTTACGCATCAGGCTCGAAAATTTGGACATATAATCGTTGGTAGCAATTTTATCGTGCTGATACATGTAATATTGGATGGAGTTGAGGGTATTGAAGATAAAATGTGGATTCATCTGTTGCCGAAGGTTTTTTTGTGTGAGTTCTGATAACTCATGATTCATTTCAGAAATCCGTTTTTGGGATGAGATGCGTATTTGCCGGATGATAAGAACGGCGATAAGAATCAGCAGAACAATTAATCCTGTCAATCCATAAACAAAGTTTTGATTTTGCTTCAGCTTTAGCGACACCATTTCAAGTTCCTTTTGTTTGCGCTCGGTTTCAAACAATGTTCTGGCTCTTTCAAGCCCAATACGGAAACGTTGATTTTCGAGGGAATCATAATATGATTTGTAAAGTTTATAGTATTTGAATGCGTTTTCAAAATCTTTCAACTCAGCATACATGCTGCTCATATCCTGGTACACCCATGATAAATTATAATAATCGGCCACTTCTTCTGAAAGTTTGATGCTCTCCCTGTAACTTTCGATGGCCTTATCAAACTCCCCAAGGTCGCGGTATATGGTACCAAGATTCCCGAGCGCGTTGGTGATACTTTGTTTTCTGCCTGCTCTGCGGGCATACTCAAGTGCCTCATTATATCGCTGAATGGAAATACCAATGTCCTTATGGAGGAAATTTACCCAAGCCACACGCAGCATGGCGAAGGCCATCTTTGTGGTATCTCTGAGTGCTTTATCGATTGCAAAGGATTTAAGATAATTTTGTTCTGACAGACCAAATGATGAATCGGAGAGGTAAATTTCGCCAAGTCTGAAATAACCCCGCTCCAGGCGGGCAGAATCTTTTAAGTCCTCAATCTTTGCAATATAATCATTCAAATATTCAATCTCTTTTTCCTGATCGCCAATGGCATTATGGACATTGGCCAGGCCGTACAAGGCCTCTGTAAAATGGAAATCGAGGTTGTTGGAATCGCAGAACACCAGGTTTTCCTTATACAGCCTTACCGACTCCATAAATTTCCCCATGTGCATGGCATATTTTGCTTCATAGTTTTGAGCTTCTGCTTTCAGTACCTCATCTTCATCGGGTATTTTCTTCATTGCAGCTTCTATTTCCTGTGAAGCTTCCCAGGGCGACATCAGTTCATTAAATATCCTTGATCTTACAAAATGCAGCGGAACCGGCACTTCCAGACCTTTATTTATGCAAACATCATTTGCCTCCCAGGCATAGTTTCTTGCCATGTCGAGCGCAACATGATTCAAATAATATTCCGCCAACAAAGTCATCAAAGTTACCCTTTGCTTGGCATCCGAAGCCATTTCCAATTCCATAAGCAAACTATCAACTTTTGTCTGCCCTTGAATATTCAACCGGCTAACAAACAGTAAAAACGAAATCGTTATTAATGCGAAACAAATTTTTCTCATATCAACGACAAAGATAATTAAGCCGGTTAAGTTTTAACATGTCTGTTTATCCAAATGCTGTCACCGATTTATAACCGGCAATTATTAATCAACAAAAGGAAAAACCAGCATAAAATCCAATAGAGTTGAAAAGAACTTTTCCATTAGATGCTTTGAAGTCAATGAGAGGATACGCCTCCGGCTTTTAATATTTTAGTTGAGCATTTGATAACTTTTATTTTATTCACTTGATATTCTGAAATATTTTTAGGACTTTAGCACCGGGTAATTTTAAAACTAATGGGGCTACAGATTTCTAATTTAAATGCCGGAGAGGAATTTGGCAAATCATTTCATGATGACTTGACAAAAACTACCGATGAAATGCTTAACTGTTTATATTCTGATCCATTATCAGTTCAGATAAAGGAGTTCTATAATTACATTTTAAAAAACAACATTGAAACCCCACGAAGTATTGAAGAGTATTTTGTTGAATATATTATGATTGGTTTATACTGGAGAAATTACGCCACCTATGCCTCAGGACTTTCAGGAATGACCAAAAAAATAGCTGATGTTTTGTACAATATCCAAAGCATTTCACCAGTCCTTAAACCATCCATCGAAAAAATCCGGGGCAAAATAGCATCAAAACGCCTTTTAAAACAAGACAATAGTTACGAATTAATTCCGATAGTTGAGAATTTTGACCGGCTGATTGACTGGCTTAACGCTTCCAAATATTTTATTCATGAGCGCAACAGGTTGGTGAATTGGTCAACCTTTTTAAAACAAAAATCCCCGATATATGTATCCAATTTTCTGAATGGCACCAAGGAAATGTCCAGGCGATTTATTGAAATTTCAAAATCACATCTTGGAATTTACACCACCGGCACCGAATCATTTATTCACATGGCAAAGGCAGATTATAAAAACCGTGAGGATATCATTTATATTACCAGGCCTGAAGAGGATTATTATCTTAACATGTTTGGAGTTGAAATTTTAAACAGGTCAAACGAGCATAAATTCAGTAAAACAATCAGGAAAATAGTAGTTCTGCCCGAATGTATGGCAGCTCCCAATTCAAAAGATTGTAAAACAAAAATATCGAAAAATACCCAGGCCGATAACCGGAAATGCACGCCCGAATGCACAGCAAATAATATTAAACGAAAACTCGACAAGCACGGTATTGAAATGATAATTACCGAACCACAAACTTCTTTTTCGCACTACATAAAACAATGGGAAAAACACCCAAAAGTTGGAATTGTTGCCGTAGGCTGTGTCCTTAGTTCATTATCCAAATTTTATGAAATGCTGGAGCTTGGAATTCCATCACAATGCGTGTTTCTTGACAATGAGGGATGTTTAAAACACTGGCCTTCCAAAAACGATACAAAAACCCTGAATCAGGAGGTACTGTTTGGGAAACTCAACATCGTAAAGAATAAAATTTCCAATCTCGATTATATACTCAATTAAGAGAAGGCATCCACCTGCTTTTGGCGCAATGCTTTATAATTTTGCCAGTTAAACTTTCTGAGAAACTGAGCCGCAGCTCTTGCGCCTCTCACAAAGAGATCTATTTTATCATCATCGGGCATGGCAAAATTCAGCCAGTTGTGATTTCCAATATCAATTTTTTCCAATAATTGTTTGTAATCAGGATTTCGCAGGATAAAATCATAGTCGTGTAAATGCCTGATGGAGTTAAACATGGCTCCAAACAAATTTCCAGGTCCGGTAATATTGTTGGCTTTATCGCGGTCGATGCCCAATCGAACTCCAAAAGTGGGCATGCGTGGAACAACATTTATTTTGTGAAAAACGTCCATAGGGAAATTCGACATTAGTCCGCCATCCACAAAACAGCACGATTTGGGTGGCAAACCATTAAAACTAACCAGCGTTTTCCAATTTTGGAGTGCCTGTTCGCCCTGCGGAATGTTTTCGATAATCAGTGGATTGAAGAAAAATGGCACCGACATGGAAGCCCTGACAAAAATGGCCGGGTTCACACCTTTACTGTCCTGCCAATACAATGAAGCCATACGCGGGAACTCCACTTTTGTTTCGGTGGTAAGATCGGTAGCAATTACCGTAAAGCGGGGCTCAAGGCCGTCAATTGTGCTTTTGATACCATCCCTGATTTTTAAACCGGCAGGAACAGTTCCAAATTTTTTTTCAAGGTCAGCAACACTTTCCACTCCATTATTTTCTAGAATTCCCGACATCCATTCAAGAAAATTATTTCCGGGATTTAAACCGATATCATCGCGGATATTATCCACAACCTGGGCACCTTTCCAAATCATTTTCATTATGCCGGCACCTTTAACTATGGCTTCCACAAAATCCTGTGCATCGCTGTCACCGTCCACAAATTCCATCAGGTTTTTATTAGCAAGCACATCTACAAGTTTTTCAGCTTTGGGTTTGGAAACATCGCCCATCCCTGCAAGAAGCAGTGCATTGATGCTTCCTGCCGAAGTGCCGGCAAGACTGAAAAAACGCAGACCCATCTGCTCAAGTACATAGTTGTATCCAATGAGTGCTACACCAAGCACACCTCCACCTTCCATCACCAGCTCAACATATTGGTTGCCATCACCATCCAAAACATCCGAAAAATGTTTGGCCGGAATATTCTCGTTTTTCAGGTCTTCTATCAGATGAAATACGTCCGGATGCAATGTAAAATCAGTTATCTTCATAATACCTTGTTTTAAGATTTGGTAATGACTTTAAACAGCCAGGCATGTTGTTTTGTTTAAATCATTGATAAAAAGACATTGGCTCAGGTTGAAATTTTCATTTTCCAATTTATAGAATTAAAAATCAGGATGGGATTCAAAAAATACTCACATTACAATATAATACTGAAAACAAGAGGAAATAAATCCATTTTTAACATTTGTTTGCATTTCCATTAAACCATCAGAAATTGTTGCTAAACATCAAGGCTAACGGCCATATCCATCCCGAAAATTTATATCATCCAATTGGATTTTTATCCAATTTTAACTTTCATTTTAAGCCATAAAAATTCTGGCATGATAAAGGGATTACCAATACACATCTTTTTAAACTGTATAATTAAAAATCAAAAAGACATTTCAGCATCAACCGAAAAATAAAATGAAAAACAATTTTTTTGTAAACAACGGCACAAACAGCATAAGGCTCAACATTCCGGGAGCATCACCGAAAAAAAACATAAGCAAATCAAGCGCAGTAAAAAACCTGCTTTTTATAGCTGTTTTAATACTGATATTTGAAAACACATACAGCCAAACCCCGATAAGCATTGCAAAAAACACTTCCACTACCGATAAGGTTTTTGCAGAGAAGATGCAAAACAAAGGACCTGAGGCATTTTTTTGCATCAATGGGATCCTTGCTACAAATAATCAATCATTGGAGGTTTGCACCAATTCACCCGTTCGGTTTTCGTTGTGTGCAATCGAAAATGGCATGACACCGCTCAACGTTTGCTGGATGATAAATGGTGCTGAAGAGTGCGAAACCGGACTTGTTCAGGGTGATGTACTTTTTGAATCAACATTTGACCAGGGAATTTATACCATTCAGATAACTTCGATCACCGATAGCGAGGGCAATTCAGCCCTTGGGCTCAATGCATACAACTACAGCTTCGAAACGGTTTCCCCGGCCTCGGTTTCCGCCGGAAATGATATGACTATTTGTGAAGGCTTTACATATACGCTCAATCAGGCCACAGCCGAAAATTACAATTCTCTGCTCTGGACAGGTGGCGACGGTACATTTGTTCCATCTGCCAAGGTACTTAAACCTGTTTATATTCCCGGCTCTCAGGATATTTTAAACGGCGGCACAAGCCTCTGCCTGTCGGCAAATTCGGAAAATCCCTGTACCAATATTGCAGCCGATTGCATTGCACTTACCATTCAGCAAAATGCAACTTCAAATGCAGGAGCGGATGTGACAGTTTGCGAAAGCCAGACTTATGCTGAATTGAATGGCTTGGTTATAAACGGATTCCCTGTTTGGGAAGAGGCAATGTTTACAGGCGGATTTTTTGAAAATAATAACACAAATTCAACAAAATACTACTTTTCAGCCCAGGATATAGAACTTGGAACTATAGGGCTTTGCCTCACAGCCATTCCCACCGCACCCTGCTTTGTCGCACAATCTGATTGTGTAAACCTTACTATTTCGGGGAGTCCGGAAGTGAATGCAGGATCTGATCTGAGCGTTTGCGCTAATGAAGCCGTTCTGCTTAATGAGGCAACAGCCGAAAACTATTCAGCATTGCAATGGGCCACTTCGGGTGATGGCGTATTCGTTAATCCGAATACATTAAATACAGTGTATCTTCCGGGAACGAGCGACCTTTCAACAGGCATGGTTCAAATTTGTCTTAATGCTTTTGCACAAGGCGTTTGCACAATTACCAATGCTGACTGCATGGAAATAAATATTATACACACCCCGGAAATTGATATGCCATCAGAACGAAAGCTGGTTTACGAAGATTACGATGTTGATAATGGAAAATGGCTCCCTGTAGAAATAGGAAATACAGTTTCAGGAGACTACGAATCTATAATATGGATGACCAATGGCGATGGCACTTTTGATGATGCTTCTGCCGAAAGTCCGGCTTACTTTCCCGGACTCAACGACAGTTGGAATGGTGAAATCGTAATTTATGTCACTTTAGAGCCATTAGCCGACTGCCATAGCCCTGTTTTTCAAGGCATGACAATTCATATCCCCCAGCAATTTGTTTACTACGACAACGACGGATGGAATGGCATTTCATCCTACCTCAGCACCGACCTTGAGAATGTAACCGAAGTTATGGATCCACTTGTCGAAATACCCGGATCGAAAAACCTGATTAGCATGTTCGATATACAGGGAAAAATATACATGCCAGAGTTTAACCCACCTCTTGCAACACTCACAAACTGGGAGCCTGTAGGCTACAAAATCAATTTAAAAAACACAATGGCATGCCTGCCTGTCTATGGCGATTCACTGAGCGATCAGACTTTCACTGTGAATGGCCCGTTTACCTACCTGCCTGTGCTGACTAATATACCGGTTAGCATCGAATCGCTGTTTGAAGGACACCTGGACGACATCATGCTCATCTTAGACTGGTCAGGCAGCAAATTGTGGACACCGCTTGCTTCTGACTTCGATTCAATTTATCCCGGATATGCTTATTTATTGGTGAACCAAAGTGGTGTTGAACCCTACACTATTGAATTCCCTGATTTTGTTGCAGATGCCCCACTCATTTACCCCATTCGCGAAAACAAGAATGCCTTAATCAGTAACCTGCCATGGCCGGATGTTGAAACAAGTGATATGCCGCATATTTTTACTTTTACCGACGAGGCTCTTTCCAAGCTTCAGCCCGGCGATATTCTCGGAGTGTTCAATAAAAACGGTGAGTGTTTTGGAATGGCCAACAATGACGACCATGAATCCTTTTATAAACTTATTGCCATGGGAAAAAGCAACACTTCAACATACGATCATGGATTTGCCGAGGGTGAAGCGATGTATTTCAGAGTGCATAATATTTACAGCGGACAAGAATCGGAAGTTGAATATATTTTCGACAGTAACTATCCTGTTTCAAAACTAACCTTTATGGGCAATACACTTACGGTGGTCACGAATATTATTTTTAAGAACATGAGTGTTGATCAAAGTTCTGAAGGTAAAACAACCGAAGTAAACGTTTATCCCAACCCGGCCAGCGAATACCTTAACATAAGTTCGGGAGAAATAATTAAAGAAATAGTGCTGATGGACAGCAGGGGCCAGGAAGTACACAAAATGCAAAACAATGAATTTTCAGCCACACTCGATGTTTCCAACCTGAGTCGGGGCATTTACATTGTAACTATAAAGCATGAAAACCAGCAGGCCACAACAAAAAAAGTAACAATAAAATAATGAATACCACGAGGGTTGCTTAAAACAAAGGATGTGATTATTTAATCTGAATTATTCGTGGCGTCGCAACAGATGTCGTGAAAAAAAGATAAGTACTTTTGTAGGAAATGAAATTTACAGGCTTTTTTTGCATGTACCATTTACCAAAAGCACCATTAAATCATATCAAACCATCATGGAAAGATACATTTCGCAACTTATCGAAGACCTGGATGAAGTGGCTAATAATCCGCCGCCAAAGCCATACATCGAACCACCACCCCACATGTACAATGATCCGGTAAATGCCGAACTGGCGCTGGTTCCCTTTAAAACCATCGAAGAATGGACGGGCATAAAGCAGGAAGTCTTTCCAGACATTACTCAATTGCAGGGTAATCAATGGGGCAGATTGAATGACGCTATTTTCAGGGTTTACGCATCGCTGAACCTTGAGCTCATTGATGCCCCTCCCGACATACCACCTGAAGCACTCTATGAAGCACTTACTTTTTGTTGGGATCAACCTGTGCAATATCTCCCGTCATCGGGCATGGATCTTGAGCTTTGCACCTACGACCATGAAACCTGCCCCTATGGCGAATATTGCGATTGCCAAAATGACCGGCAGGAAAATGAACAAGATGATCAGGTTTTGAGCCAGCTTCGTGACATTGATGAACTACCCTTTTAACAACAACTCGGGAGGCTAACCATTTCTATTTACCCACTTAGTTTTATAAAGTGCCAAAGATATGGAACCGGAAATCACAACAAAAAACACAAAAAATCAAATTTTGGCAGCTTATGAAGAACTACTGCAAAAAGTAAAAGAACACAAAAACGAAGAGCCAAAAAAACTTCAGGAAGAAACCCGCAAAAAAGAGGTCATCACGAAGGCATCACAAAATTCTACCGAAAGTATTATAGTCGGCATAGGAACTCTAAAGCTTGGTGTGGCCAAAGAACTGGACAAACTCAGCGAGCAACTTAGCTCTGAATACAGTAAATTGGAAGATATTCAAAAAGCCATTGTACTCGAAAAACAAAACCTCGAAGAGCTTTATCAGCTTACAGCAAATACTGATTCACTGGCAGCAATGCTTATGGCTCAAAAAGAGAAGAGAACACAATTCGAGGCCGAAATGACCGAAACGAAAGCTGCCTTCGAACAGGAAATGAAAATAAAAAAAGAGGCCTTCGAACAAAGCATGAAATCAGAAAAAGAAACTTTTGAAACCACCATGAAACTGCAAAAAGAACAGTGGAAAGTGGAAACCCAAAAATGGAACGAGCAGCAAAAAGAGCAAAAGGATGCAAGTGAAAAACAACGAAAACGCGAAGAAGAAGAATATCTCTACAACCTGAAATTGACCCGTAAAAAAGAATCCGACCTCTACGAAGAGAAGAAATTTAAACTCGAAAAAGAACTGACAGACAAGAAATCAGCTTTTGAAAAAGAAATGGCAGAACGGGAAGCAAATTTACTGGCAAGCGAAACCGAATTGCAAGAGCTGCGCAACAAAGCCGCCAGTTTCCCCAAAGAACTTGATGCCACCGTGGCCAACACCAAAAAAACAATTACAGAGCTGCTTTCCAGAGAATTTAAGTTTGAGAAAGAACTCACTGCAAAGCAAAACGAAGGCGAACTCAAGCTTAAAGATCAGATCATTGCAACACTTCAATCAAAAATTAAAGATATTGAAACAACGCTCAAAGAATTGTCGGCGAAAGCAAGCCTGTCCGAATCAACCTCAAAAGAAATCGCTATGAAGGCCATAGAAAGCGCCCGTCAGGTTCATATCATCGAAAAAAACAGAGACAAACACGAGAATGATTGAGGCCGGTGAAGCAGAACTAAAACAACTGAATGGCCAAACATTATTTCAACCATCCATTTTTATCTTAAGATACTCCTTTCAGAAATCAATTGTTGTAACTTTTAAAACAAGAAATGAACTTTCAATTATTTTAAAAAGATGGCAAAATTCTCACCAGAAAAGTATATTCGGCAAAACGGACGGAAACTTCCGATTGAAAGATGCCTTGTTTATGATGGTTATGAACAGGATTTATTTACCATTTGTCTTATCATACGAAAGCATGCCAGTAATCAACTGAGTTTTGCAGTTTTTATGATTGACAGGCACTGTCTTGGGATTAAAAACACCATTGTAAATTGTTTTGTTTCACCCAATACGGTTGAAGATATGATCGCAACATCATCCAAAAATTTTGGCCCATTGGAGGAGGTTTCACCTGAGTACCTTCACAATCTGGTTTATGGCGCTCTCGACTATGCCCAATCCATTGGTTTCAAACCACACAAAGATTTTATGCTCGCTCAATATTTGCTCAACCCCGAATTGGTTGACGATGGCATTGACGACATCGAATTTGGTATAGATGGAAAACCCTGCTTTATTTCCGGCCCGGATGATAATGTACAAAAAATACTAACCACTTTAAATAATACGGTTGGAGAGGGCAACTACATTTACACCTGCAGAAACCCTTTATTTTAAATGACCGAAACCTTGTTTTAAAATGATCTTGCGCTTCATTAAAATCAGAGAAAAAAAAATACACCTCACCGGTAAAAACATTCACGGTGTCGCATGCAGCGACACCGTGAATAAGGATGCCGGATAGCCATGCCGCGAATTTCAAAACTGTGAATGAAGGTTTCAATAAATTTCAGGAATTTACCTGTTGGGTTTTTAACCCGCAATATAAGGCTTTAAACTTTTTTCAAGCCTTGCCTTTATCGTTTCCCTGAAAGTTTCAGGCTCCAGCACCTCCACATTCTCCCCCCAGCTCAGGATAATCCCGATAAATTCCTGGTTGATCCCAATCATATATTCGAAGTCATAAATTTCCCCATCTTCCCTGATTAGCTTCTGGCTGCTCTGGATAGGTTGGGTCAGGATGTACTTGCCGATATTGTTTTTAAAACGAAGGACAACCTTTTCATGCCCGCCCTCCGGAACATTGACACCAATGAACTTTTCAAAGTAAACCTCCGGGTTAAACAGCTTGCTGGTGAATGGTTTCAAAGGCTCAACATCAATACTTTCAATTCGTTCCAGTCCATAAATCCGCAGATCGTCCCGCTCTTCGCAGTAGGCCACCAGGTACCACCGGAATTTATATTCTTTCAGGTAAAAAGGATGTAAGGTAAATGCATTCACCTCATTCTGCCAGAAAGAATGGTGACTGATTTTTACGACCTGTTTTTTGCGAATTAAAGGAATTAGCTGATCGATGAATTCCATGCCTTTCACGGGCGGGTTTTTCTCAAATTCGATAAAATCCAGTGTTCCGCCACCCGATTGCAGTTTCCGGTAATTTATCAGCCGCACCACTTTGTCGATCACCCCGCTATATTCCTGAAAGGCGTTCACCCTGCCGTACTGCCTGAGCAGGCTGGCGGCAAAGCGCAGCTTGTTGAGGTCGGCATCATCCACCGGAATCTTGTCGATGGAATAATCCGGGTCTGCATAAATGTATCCCATTTTACTATTGTTGTAATAGATGGGTGCAAAATAGCCCAGGCCTTCGCTGTAGCGCATGGAAAAAATATCATTTTCGATCGTGCGCAGGCTAATATCAATGCCCAGTTTTTCATAACAAGCATTGGCTATGGCTTGCTTGGAAGCCGCTTTTCCGTTGAGCAGCATTTGGTTGATGAGTTTGTAGCGGCTGACTGCATTTTTATTTTTTGGCATCTGCTAATTTTTAGAGGTACACAAATACATGGTGTAGGTCGTGCTTATTTTTGCATCCTCAAAATTAACCATTTCCTAAACAAACAAAAGATGAAATTAACTGATCACATCGAAAACATTGTGCAACACTCGAGGGATTCGAAATTATCATCATCACAATTAAAACATTGCAGCAGCAATATTGAAGCATTGTCGGCATTTATGAACTGTTCAGAAAAGCAGGCTCTGCTTTTTGCCATAATACTACACAACAGCCTGGAAAGCGGCAGTGCCGACCTCGGTGATATTGCCGGCCATTTTGGAATTACGGTGATGCAGGTTCTAAGGCATAAGCCCGACCTGGATGCCCTCGTTAAAACCCGCTTTATAAGGATGGAACGGAACGACAATCCCTTTTCGCATCACAGAAACATTAGCTGGTTCGTGCATCCGACCATAATCGACAGCGTTCTGAAATGCAAACTTTCAGGTGGTATTGGTAAGATCGACAACAATTATGAGCTGATGCGAAGACTGATGGAAACCATCGAAACCGCTTCGGAACAAGCAGGAGGATGTGCTTTACTAGCCGAGGACATGTTCGACCTTTGTAAGCGCAACAGCAGCCTCCCCCTTGCACAAAAAATCCTGAACAGCAATTTAATGGATACCAACCTGATCATACTGATATTTGTTGCCTACAAACTTATCAACGGCGAAGATGAAGTAGCCATTTCCGATGCCTGTGAGTTTCTGGGTGACGATAAACACAGGCAGTTGTTGGTGAGGCGCGAGCTGATGAGTGGAAAAAATAAACTTCTGGAACGTGGATTACTGGAACTGGTTCCAGGCATGTTTCGCAACGATAGCGAACTTACCATCACCGAAAAAGGCCTGGAATATCTGTTGGGGCAGGAAGCTGAAGAATTTTCGCTGCGCACCACAAAAGCCAAACGGGAAATTTTGCACGACAAAATCCCTCCGGTAAAACTTTTTCTGAATAAAAGTGAGCAGCAGCAGCTTAATACTTTAAAAGGCCTGTTTTTGCCGGCCAAATTTTTAGAAATCAGCCAACGCATGCACGATAATAGCATGAAGCCCGGATTCAGTGTGCTTTTGTTTGGTTCTCCAGGAACCGGCAAAACCGAAAGCGTTTATCAACTTGCCCGCGAAACCGGGCGAAGTATCCTGCCGGTGGAGATCAGCAGCGCCAAAAGCATGTGGTTCGGTGAATCCGAAAAACTAATTAAGGGAATTTTTGAGCACTATCAAAAACTGCACAAGGGAAGCAACATCGCACCCATTTTGCTGTTTAACGAGGCTGACGGCATCTTCGGGAAGCGCTCCACCAACCTCGATTCGTCCGTGTCGCAAACCCTCAACGCCATGCAAAACATCATCCTCCAGGAAATGGAGGATTTTGAAGGTATCATGGTGGCTACCACCAACCTTACGGAGAATCTCGACCCGGCATTCGACCGCAGGTTTTTGTATAAAATTAAATTCGACATCCCCAATCTGAATACACGCCTGCAGATCATGCAGGAAAAGATCCCCTTCCTACCCCCGGAAGCTATCAGGCAACTCTGTGAGCAATATAAGCTCACAGGGGGCCAGATGGCCAACATCGCCAAGAAGTGCAATATTTATGAATTACTTGAAGGAACACAACCCGGCAGCCCGGAGGTGGGCGCATTTTGCCGCGAGGAACTGGGACTGAAAGAAAAGGTGAAACTTGGGTTTTAAAACGTTATTATTGATAATAAAAAAAATTTATGATTATGGAAAATGAAAACATCGACCAAAAGGAGAAAGAAAAAATCCTGAGGAATATGGACACCTGGCTCCTTTTCCTTGACGAACATAATGACATCGTTAAGTTGTACGAACTTTCGGATATGATGGACGAATGGTATAAAACTGTAGATTAGAATAATTAAGCTGAGAAATAAGAAAAATTAAATTATGTACTTTTAAATCAAACAAAACTATGGAAAAAAAAACTCTTTTCATCGACATGGATGGCGTATTGGTGGACTTCCAAAGCGGACTCATGCAATTATCCGAAGATATTCAAACGCAATTCCTTGAACAAGAGGACAACATCCCCGGCATTTTCAGCCTAATGAAACCCATGCCCGGCGCTATTGAAGCGTATGAACGGCTGAGCAAAAAATTCGACACCTACATCCTTAGCACTGCGCCCTGGGAAAACCCAACGGCGTGGAGCGACAAGTTGCTGTGGGTGAAAAAATATCTGGGGACAGTGGCTCATAAAAGGCTCATCCTCTCCCACCACAAAAACCTGCTCAAAGGTGATTTTATCGTGGATGACAGGGATAAGCGTGGTGTAAAGGAATTCGTGGGCGAACACATTCACTTTGGAACAGAGAAATTCCCGGGATGGAGAGAGGTGGTTGAATATTTGGAGAAATAAGTGATTTGAGATTGTCCGAAGGACTCCGTTGGAGAAGATTGCTGATTCCGAAAATTTGTGCGAGAGTTTTGCGATTTTGATTAATCTTGTGAAAAACATACAGCTATGCAAACGATACGATTAAGGGTAAACGATAACAATTTCAGTAATTTGATGTGGTTTCTTAAAAAATTTAATCAGGAAGAAATTCAGGTAATCAATGAAAACAACGAATACCTTTCTGTTCAAAAGTATCTTGAAAATGAGTTGTTGGAAATGGAAAGTGGAAATTTATTAGTCTGGAGGATTTGGATGAGCACTTAGAGCAAACCATCTTCCTTAGCCAGTGTACTTTAGCGCCGGGTACAGGAAAAAACACAAAACTCGGGTAAGGGCGTTAACGCCCTTTACAATATAACAGGACTTCCTTTTTCCCGGCCGTGAACGACCGGCTACGGAAGCCGGAATTTGAAAAACAAAAAACAATGAACAAAAAATTTGAAAACGTACCCGTAGAAAGCGATACCGTAATCCTTTTTGAGAAAGAGCACACCATTGGCCGGTTTGATGTGTTGTATCAAATTTGGCGATGGGCAAACTACCAGGCCAACAGTATTATTTTTGCAAATGAAGATATTGCCGATATTGAAGAAGATGAAATCAGGGCAATGGTAAAAAACGATTCCGTGTTCACGGGAGAATCAAGGCTCACTTTCAGGAGAAGTGATTCAGGATTTACTTTTGTAAGCTTCAATTTTGAAGACCTTGAGCCAAGCTTTTCTGTGGACTTGGAAAAGATTAAAAAGCAAACACAGCACGTTGAAAAAAGGAAAAAAGAGATCGAGGAAAGGGAGCAGGCTAATAAGGACAATCAAAATAGACAAAAACCGATAAGCTAAATATTCATTTCAAAAATAAAATCATGATCAAGCCTGAAAACCTGAAACAAACACTGGACAATTCTTCTGCAATGATCCAGGAGGCGATGAAAACAACCACATCCAAAACGGAGGAAATCGCAGCGCTGAATGCAGTTCAAATCCTTCATCCCGACTGGCTTGAAACCCTTGCCAAAAAAACCACCCACCCGGATTTTGACGAAAACTTCCGGCTGATAGGTGAAAAAATAGCCGGGGTGGTGAACTTGATGTGATTTTCAAAGAAGACAACTCATTAAAAAAAAAAGGGGAATCACCAAAGAACTTTAATGTTATAAAAAAATGGCAATGACTTTATTAAACCACGAAAAACCTGGAAAGATATCGATGCCAAGTAAATGACTCAAGGCAGCACTGGATGATAAATTCAGAAACAAAATACTAATGGGTTAAAAGCGATTTCCCTGAGTCCGGATAGCCTCTTTTGTTACCATTGCGATTTTTTAATATTTTTGTTGATTGATTTCAGAAATATTCCTTTAAATGTCGAGGATAATCAGACTACGAGCAGTAATACACTAATGATTAATAAAAAATCACCCTCAGAACGCGACATCTGTACGAAATTCATCACCCCTGCCCTTCAGGCTGCCGGCTGGAACATCAAAACACAGGTAAGGGAAGAAGTTTTTTTTACTGATGGCCGCATCATCGTACAGGGCAAATTGCACACCCGGGGAAAACGAAAGTTTGCCGACTACATCCTGTATTACAAAAAAAATATCCCAATTGCTGTAATCGAAGCCAAGGACAATAAGCATACAGTAGGTTCAGGCATGCAGCAGGCATTGGAGTACGCAGACATTCTGCAACTGCCTTTTGTATTCTCCTCTAACGGGGATGGTTTTGTTTTTCATGATAAAACCAAAACAGCAGGTGAAATCGAAAATGAAATTTCTTTAAATAATTTCCCATCACCTGAAACATTGTGGAATGCTTACCTGAAATTCAAAAATATTGAAAGTCCTGAAGCAACGGCTATCGTTGAACAGGAATACCCGGCTGATGCGGAAGAAAAAACACCGCGGTACTACCAGCAGATTGCCATCAACCGCACCATTGAAGCGGTGGCACGCGGGCAGAACCGTATTTTGCTGGTGATGGCCACCGGAACGGGGAAAACCTATGTAGCTTTCAACATCGTGTGGCGGCTGTGGAAAGCCAGAACCAAAAAACGTATTTTATTTTTGGCCGATCGCAATGCACTGCTCACCCAAACCAAAAACGGGGATTTTGCACCCTTCGGTAACGACATCATGAACATCATCAAACACCGAAAAATCGACAAATCATATCAGGTATATTTTGCATTGTACCAGGGACTTTCTGGTGAGGAAGAATGGAAAAACGCCTATAAAGAGTTCACGCGCGATTTCTTCGATCTGGTGGTTGTGGATGAGTGCCACCGGGGAAGCGCCAAAGAAGCATCAGCATGGCGTGAGGTGCTTACCTATTTTTCTGCTGCTACCCAGATTGGCCTCACAGCGACACCCAAAGAAACAAAGGATGTTTCGAATATCGCCTATTTTGGCGAACCCATTTACACCTACTCACTCAGACAGGGTATCCAGGATGGATTTCTGGCGCCTTACAAGGTAGTTCGTGTGGCCATGAACGTGGATGAAGGTTGGCGGCCAACGACGGGATTGCGCGATAAATATGGTTATGAAGTGGAAGACCGGATTTACAACCTGAAAGATTACGATCGCAAGCTGGTAATTGATGAACGCACTCAAAAGGTGGCTGAAAAAATCTCACAGTATCTGAAAGCCATCGACCGCTTTGCCAAAACCATTGTGTTTTGTGTGGACATCGATCACGCCAACCGGATGCGCCAGGCCTTGATCAATGAAAATGCCGATCTGGTTTCTAAACACCCCAACTACGTAGTGAAAATTACCGGGGACGATGAAGTCGGCAAACGCGAACTGGATAATTTTATGGATGTGGAAGAACGCCTCCCGGTAATCGCAACCACATCGAAAATGCTGACCACCGGTGTGGACACAAAAATGGTGAAACTGATCGTGCTGGAATCCAACATCGGCAGCATGACCGAATTTAAGCAGATCATCGGGCGCGGAACCCGCATACGCGAAAAGGATGGTAAAGTATATTTCACGATTATGGACTTTCGTAAAGCCACCAATCTGTTTGCTGATCCGGATTTCGACGGCGACCCCGTGCAGATATACGAACCTGCTGAAATTGAACCGCCCGTTCCACCGGATGACCCGGATGATGATAATAACACAGAAAACCCACCAGACATTGAAGACGATGGCGGAATCTTAGGTGATCCTCCAATTACCCCCGGCCCGGAAGATACGGATGAACCCCGGAAATATTATGTAAACAACATCCAAGTAAGTGTTGCCCATGAGCGGGTACAATATTACGGTGCAGACGGCAAACTCATCACCGAATCGCTCAAGGATTACACACGGAAAAATGTGGAAAAGGAATTTACCTCACTCGATGATTTTATCCGCCGGTGGAATAACACCGAAAAGAAAGAAGTACTTATTGCCGAACTGGCCGAACATGGCATTTTGCTGGAAGCACTCCGGGAGGAAATCGGGAGTGACCTGGATGACTTCGACCTGATCTGCCATGTGGCTTTCGATCAGCCGACGTTAACCCGTAGGGAGCGCGCCAACAATGTACGCAAGCGCAATTATTTTGGTAAGTACAGCGAAACCGCCCAAAAAGTGCTCAACGGACTGCTGGATAAATACGAACAGGAAGGGGTTGTTTCCATCGAGGAAAGCGCCATTCTTACCGTGCAGCCGCTGAGCGACCTCGGCTCACCCGTGGAACTGGTGCGCGCCTTTGGCAAAAAACCTGATTTTGATAAAGCCATTAAAGAATTAGAAAATCAAATTTATAAAGTAGCGTAATAATCAAGGGTTCGATGTCCTAATTGAAAGAAGTAGATAGTAACCCCAAATTTGAACCTAAAAAAAATGATGGACATAACAACAAATTATCAAAGATAATTCCTGAGTTTGCTCAGGATATCGCAATTTACGACAACCTTTTTACTATGGAAAACAAAAGTTCGTGTGTTCCGCAAGAGTTCAATAGCCCAGTGCTTTAGCACTGGGATAAAGTAGCGTATTTTTAGAGCAACAGGTCGTTTACGACCTTAACATAAAACCGATTGCTATACCGATAAAAGGGCGTGAACGCCCTAATGCCGGTTATAGAGAGACTTCAATAACCCAAAACCTAAAGGATTGGGCTATTGAAATCACGCCACATCGGGGCCATTAGAAAAATAGAAATAACTTGGTAGGGTGATTGGTTCACCTTTAAACTAAAAATGAAATAACTGAATGAGCAACATTACAACAAACATAAAATCCATTCGCGACATCATGCGCAAGGATACCGGCGTGGATGGAGACGCACAACGCATCTCGCAGATGGTGTGGATGCTTTTTATGAAAATATTTGCCGACAAGGAGGAAGAATGGGAAATAACCATCGACGGCTACGAAAGCCCCATTCCCGAAAACCTGAAATGGCAAACCTGGGCTGCCGACGAAGAAGGACTGACCGGCG
>JAIOZV010000039.1 GCA_021740425.1 Bacteroidales bacterium
CTCAACGGGGCTTTCAAATCGTGAGAAACCACATAGGCAAACTGATCCAATTCCTTATTGATGCGTTCCAGATTTTCGGCATGCTGACGAATTTCAAGTTCGGCATTTTTAATTTTTGTGATGTCAATTTTAAAGGAAATATAACGGTAGGGCTTTCCCAATTCGTTGAGCAAAGGAACAATGGTTGTGTCAACCCAGTAATATTCCCCGCTTTTGGTAATATCACGTATTTCACCCTTCCATACTTTACCCAGCGAAATTGTGCTGAAAATTTCATGATAAAATTCCTGAGTATGGTAATTTGAATTTAGCTCGCGAAAATCTTTACCCAGGAGTTCTTCGGTAGAGTAACCTGACATTTTCAGGAAGTTATCATTTACGAAGGTAATGCTGCCCCGGGAGTCGGTAAAAACCACCATGAGGGTAGTACTGACGGCAAATTTAAAATCGGAGAGTTCTTTGAATGATTCTTTGGAACTTATTTCAAGGGTACGTTCAAGCTGCTGATAATCCGTATCGTAATTATTGTAGGCACTATCTACGGCATCGATAAAGGCACTTAATCCGGCCTCTTCCGGATCAATACCTCTTAGATGTCTTTGTATCTGACGTTTTAATAATCTGTGCATAAAAAGTGAGCTATACTTCGGCAAAAGTAGTGATGGTCATTGTTTGATTATGCAGTTCGCAGCGGGTACCTTTCGTAAATGGTGCAATTTCACCATAAGAATAAAAACCTGTGATGGCGGCCTGGGTGCCAAGGATGTCCTGAACTACCTCAACCTCCTCTTCGATCAACTGTTTCAGAACCAGCTTACGACCAACACAACTGATCAAAATTGCAAGATCAGCCTTGTTTTGCAACAGGGGTCCAATACTTACTTCGGCAGCCTTTTCAGCACCGCCAATCAACCTGTCGCTGTTTGCTTTCATGAGTTTAACGTAGGATCCTTCCGGTATATCGCCTGCAAAAGTAAGGCTCTGTTTTTCCTCATCCACCGCCAGAATTGTGCGCACAACCGGATCACTGTCGGTCGCAATACGCATGTTGAGCGGAAACAGCAATCCGGAAGCAGGTAAATCTTTTGCTTGCTCTCCAAGAAAAGATTTATACAGTTCAAGCGCCGGTGTGTTATCTATTTCATACACCACATTACCTTTCGATCTTGTTACCGACCGTTCAACACCAAAACTATCCCAACCACCAAATGAACCATATCCAATCACAATATTTTCGCCATAAAAACCAATGGCGGTAATAATATTGCTTTTGACAGTGCCAGAATTGGAAACAATAAGTGTTTGATTAAAATCTGCCCCATCACCTGCAAGACCACCTGTAACATTCACACCTTCGGGGAGGTTATTTCGCATCCCGGTAACCAGCTCGGTACCATTTACGTGAAGCCCTTCCGATAAAACGAATACATGACGCAGGTCTTTGCTGGCAAGTTTAGTAGCCAGGGCTTTACCTGCTTCCTCTCCGTTTTCAAAATCAGCAATACTCTCTTCATGATAAATAATTTTGGTGTTGTCGAATTGTATTGCGGTGAGTGTAATTGAATGATCGGAAACATTAATACCAGAAATTTCACCACTGGTCGAACACCCCATTAGTATTGCCTTAGGAAATGAAGATTTTATCAAAGCAACGATCGAATTCTCTGACAGAAGTTTGCGACTGCCAAAAAAAAGTACCAAATCCGGGTGAAAAGGTATGGACTTGGGTGAAAATTCTTGCTGATCATTCTCACTAAAAAAATTGAATTGGAATGTTTTCATGCTTTTATTTGCTGTTTAGAATTACCAAAAATATGATAATTTATCTTGCACTTCAAAATTTTATTTTTTAAATTTTCAGCTTCCGCAATACCTTACCACTTTGATTGCCTTAAAAACCGGATATGATTGGTAAAAAAAAATGTTAATTGGCTGTGCTGCTAAAAAGTAACAATTATCTTTGCCCACAATTTTTCAGTTACTATACTAAGTCATTATCAATGAGCAAAAAAAGTGAAGGTGTTATATCACAGGTTATTGGACCAGTTATTGATGTAACATTTGAAGAAGGACAAGTCCTGCCCAACATTTTCGATGCACTCGAAGTTACAAAATCCGATGGACAAACCATTGTACTTGAATCGCAGCAGGACATAGGCGAAAATACCATCAGGTCAGTTGCGATGGATTCAACCGATGGTTTGCGCCGCGGCATGAAAGTGATCAATACAGGAATTCCTATTTCAATGCCTGTAGGTGATGACATCAAAGGGCGTCTTTTTAATGTAATTGGTAAACCCATCGATGGAATGAAGGATGTTGCAAGAAAAAACACCTATTCCATACACCGCGAGCCCCCCAAGTTTGAAAACCTTACCACCCAAAAGGAAGTTCTCTACACAGGGATCAAAGTTATCGACCTTATTGAGCCTTATGCCAAGGGAGGCAAAATTGGTTTGTTTGGAGGTGCCGGTGTTGGTAAAACGGTAATCATCATGGAGCTGATCAACAACATCGCCAAGTCATACGCAGGTCTTTCGGTATTTGCAGGCGTTGGGGAACGCACCCGTGAAGGTAACGATTTGCTCCGCGAAATGATCGAGTCGAAAGTAATCAAATACGGCGATAAATTTCAGGAAGACATGGAAAAAGGAGGATGGGATCTCTCCAAAGTTGATCACGCCCAGTTGGCCGAATCTCAGGCTACCCTTGTTTTCGGACAAATGAACGAACCCCCCGGAGCACGTGCCCGTGTTGCCTTGTCGGGTTTAACACTTGCCGAATATTTCCGCGATGGCGATGAAAAATCAGGTGGACGCGACATCCTGTTTTTTATCGACAATATCTTCCGCTTCACTCAGGCAGGTTCTGAGGTTTCAGCCTTGCTCGGACGTATGCCCTCAGCGGTTGGATATCAGCCAACACTTGCCACCGAAATGGGTTTAATGCAGGAACGTATTACCTCAACAAAACGCGGATCAATCACTTCGGTACAAGCCATTTATGTTCCTGCTGATGACCTCACCGACCCGGCTCCTGCTACAACTTTTGCCCACCTTGATGCCACCACAGTATTAAACCGCAAAATTGCAGAATTGGGTATTTATCCGGCTGTTGACCCCTTGGATTCAACATCCCGCATACTTTCGGTTGATGTTGTGGGAGAAGAGCACTACAACACAGCACAGCGCGTAAAAAATATTTTGCAACGCTACAAAGACCTTCAGGATATCATCGCTATTTTGGGTATGGATGAACTATCAGAAGAAGACAAACAAGTTGTACACCGCGCCAGAAGGGTACAGCGTTTCTTATCACAGCCATTCCATGTAGCCGAACAGTTTACAGGTATTCCCGGCATTGTTGTGCCCATCGAAGATACCATCAAAGGCTTTAATATGATCATGGATGGTGAAGTTGACGAGTATCCCGAAGCTGCCTTTAACCTTGTGGGCACCATCGATGAAGCCATCGAAAAAGGTAAGAAACTGATGGCCGAAGGAAACGAATAAAGCAGGAAGCATTTAATTATGGACATTCAAATTATAACACCCGATAAAATATTGTTCACCGGACAAGCCAAACTTGTGCAATTCCCCGGATTGGATGGCTCGTTTGAAATTCTGAACAATCATGCTCCATTGATCTCAGCATTAAAAAAGGGAAATATCAGGTTGAAATTTGAAAATGAAACAGAACAAACCTTTGATATTAAAGGTGGTGTTGTTGAAGTATTAAAAAACAAAGTGCTGGTTCTGGCCGAATAATTTTTTTTTGGAAACCAAAAAACATGAAGAAAACTTCACATAAAAGATCAGGTATTTTTAGAAATGTTTTCCTTGCATCGGCGATCATCATATTTTTAGTGATGCAGGTTTTTGCTACTAATCATGGCTCAAACGATCAACAGGGGCACGGCGAAAATTGGGAAGATAAAACCATAGCGGACGAATTTAAAGCCGGCGATATGATTGTTGAGCACATCGTGGATGCCCACGAATGGCACATTCTTTCGTATGGAGATTTCCACCTGACCCTTCCCTTACCCGTGATTTTATGGTACGATGGTAATTTACACACTTTTATGTCGAGCAAATTTCATCACGGACACGATGACCACAATGGTTTTGGGTTGTCGCAGGAAGGTGAACACAAGGGAAAAATCGTGCGTACTTTGCAGGAACGGTTTATAACCGAACATGTTATTACTCATGATCCAAATCAGAAATTACCCCTGGATTTTTCGATTACAAAAAATGTATTGGCCATATTCCTCAGCCTGATTCTGATGTCCTGGATATTCATCTCCATCGCCAAAGCCTACCGCCGCCGCGAAGGTGAAGCTCCAAAAGGAATTCAATCCCTGCTCGAACCCTTGATTTTATTTATCCGCGATGATGTTGCCAAAGCTTCAATCGGAGAAAAGAAATATGAAAAATACATGCCTTTTCTACTCACTTTGTTCTTTTTTATTTTCCTGAACAATTTACTGGGTTTGGTTCCTTTTTTCCCCGGAGGAGCCAACGTAACCGGCAACATTGCCGTGACAATGGTTTTGGCATTGTTTACCTTCGTTATTACAACCTTTAGCGCAAATAAAGCGTATTGGGTGCATATTGTTAATACCCCCGGTGTACCATGGTGGTTGAAATTCCCGGTTCCACTCATGCCAGTCGTAGAGCTTATCGGGGTTTTTACCAAGCCATTTGTACTGATGGTTCGTCTTTTTGCAAACATGACAGCCGGCCATATTATCGTACTGGGATTTATCAGTCTTATTTTTATCTTTGGTCAGATTAGCCCGGCACTTGGTCTGGGTGTCTCAGTAGTTTCGATTGCCTTTACCATTTTTATGGATATGCTTGAGCTGCTTGTAGCATTTATCCAGGCATATGTTTTTACCCTGCTCTCGGCTCTCTATTTTGGCATGGCAACGGAGGAACACCATTAAGAAGAGGGTAGAGGGTAGAGGATAGAGGGTAGAGGGTAGAAATTAGAAGTTAGAGAATTGGAATTTTAATAAAAAGTTGAATTAAAGAATAATCTATTATAAATTTTAATACTTCATTATTATGGAATTTTTAGCAATATTATTACAGGTAGCAGCAGACCTTGCTCCTTACGCAAAACTGGGTGCCGGAATAGGTGCCGGAGTAGCAGCCATCGGAGCAGGTATTGGTATCGGACAAATTGGTAGAGGAGCCGTAGAATCTATTGCCCGTCAGCCGGAAGCAGTTGGTGATATCCGTTCAAACATGATTGTTGCAGCAGCCCTTATCGAAGGTGTTGCCTTTTTCGCCATTGTTGTTTGTCTGCTCATCGTTTTCCTGTAGAAAAGAGTAATCCCGGTTCCGGCGTTAGGCCGGAACCCGGGATTTTTAATGCGCAAAATCAGGTTTCTTTTTTAAACAAATCATTATGGAATTAGTAAGCCCCGGAATAGGATTGATTTTTTGGATGACCCTCGCCTTTGGTGTGGTTCTTTATATTTTAGGAAAATTCGCCTGGAAACCAATCCTCAAGTCACTGAAAGACCGAGAAAATTCGATCGATCAGGCACTACACGAAGCCGACAAGGCAAGGCAGGAAATGAAAGCATTGAAGTTTTCGAACGAAGAACTTATGGCTGATGCAAAAGAAGAGAGAGACAGTTTGCTCAAACAGGCTCGAGAAATTAAGGAAAAACTAATTGAAGATGCCAGAGTTAAAGCGAATGAAGAAGCAAACCGCATTATCGAAAGTGCCAGAGAAACCATCGAAAACGAGAAAATGGCAGCTATGGTTGACCTTAAAAATCAAATTGCCAGGCTCTCTATAGAAATCGCTGAAAAAGTTCTGGAACACGAACTTGATGATAAATCTAAACAAAAAGAATACGTTGATCTTTTGATCAAAAAAGCCAACCTCAATTAATTGAGCTTGCAAAGACTATGGATATAACCATCATATCAAAACGTTACGCAAAAGCATTGTTCGACCTTGCCATCGAGATGAAAAAACTCGAGCACATCAAGGACGATGTAATGTTGATTCAGCAAGTTATCAGGGAGAATCCTGAATTTTCGCGCTTGCTCAGAAGTCCGATAATTCCTGCAGGAAAAAAGAATAAAATTATTGCGGCAATCTTTAAGGATAAACTGGATGTGTTGACATTCAAATTCCTGCAACTGGTTACCCGCAAAGAAAGAGAGCTGTTGCTTGATGCCATCAGCAGTTCCTTTGTGAATCTTTATAAAGATTATCACAATATCATCACCATTAAACTGACTTCTGCCTCAAAAATTGATGAGCAATCCAAAAAAGACCTGATCAAACTGCTTACCGATGACACAAAAAAAACCATCGAACTCATCGAAGAAACAGACAAAAATTTATTGGGCGGTTTTGTACTAACAATGGATGATAAAAAATTTGATGCCAGCATCAGGCACCAACTCGACAGACTGAAAAAGTCCTTCGATAAAAACCTTTACATCAAAGGATTTTAATGATTAAGAAATCATAAACGTAAAAGATTAAACCACAGATTTTTCGAAAAGTAACAAACAATATTTGAATATGTCACAGATTAAACCCGCTGAAGTATCGGAAATATTACGTCAGGAACTTGCAGGATTCAAAACCAAAACAGAACTTGAAGAAACAGGTACAGTACTGCAAATTGGCGATGGAATTGCCAGGATTTACGGCCTTACCAACGCCGAATCAGGTGAGCTGGTAGAATTTGAAAAAGGCGACCTCCGCGGAATCGTTCTCAACCTTGAGCAGGATAATGTAGGTGTAGTTTTATTGGGTGAAATACATGATGTAAACGAAGGTGATACCGTAAAACGTACAGGAAAAATTGCCTCCATCAATGTGGGCATGGGCATGCTGGGAAGGGTTATCAACACCCTGGGAGAACCTATTGATGGCAAAGGAGAAATTAAAGGCCAAACCTACGAATTGCCCCTCGAGAGAAAAGCACCGGGTGTTATTTTCCGTCAACCTGTAAATGAACCCCTGCAAACCGGCATCAAATCGATAGATGCAATGATCCCCATCGGGAGAGGCCAGCGTGAGCTGATTATTGGCGACCGCCAAACAGGTAAAACTGCCATAGCCATCGACACCATCATCAATCAAAAAGAATTTTATGAAAAAGGCGAACCTGTTTTCTGCATATATGTGGCTTCAGGCCAGAAGGGTTCTACAGTTGCAAATATTGTAAAAACCCTCGATGATAACGGAGCATTGCCTTATACGGTTGTGGTTTCTGCATCAGCATCCGATCCTGCCGCCATGCAGTTTTACGCTCCTTTTGCAGGCGCAGCCATCGGCGAATATTTCCGTGACACCGGACGTCCGGCACTGGTAATTTTTGATGACCTCTCAAAACAAGCTGTGGCTTATCGTGAAGTTTCCTTACTGCTGCGCAGACCCCCCGGACGTGAAGCCTATCCGGGTGATGTATTTTATTTGCACTCTAGATTGCTGGAGCGTGCAGCCAAAATCATCGAATCGGACGAAATTGCAGCCAAAATGAACGACCTGCCTGAAAGCCTTAAACCCATCGTAAAAGGTGGCGGATCGTTGACAGCACTTCCGATCATCGAAACACAGGCCGGCGATGTTTCGGCCTACATCCCGACCAATGTGATCTCAATTACCGATGGCCAGATATTCCTTGAGTCGAATCTTTTTAACGCGGGTATCCGTCCTGCCATAAACGTGGGTATTTCAGTTTCACGGGTTGGTGGCAACGCACAGATCAAATCGATGAAAAAAGTTGCAGGTACCCTCAAACTCGATCAGGCACAATTTCGTGAACTCGAAGCCTTCTCCAAATTCGGCTCTGACCTCGATGCTGCTACCATGAACGTTCTGGAAAAAGGCCGCCGTAATGTAGAAATTCTTAAGCAGGCACAATATTCACCATTGACTGTTGAAAAACAGGTAGCAATCATTTTTTGCGGTACCCGTGGTTTGCTTAGGCGGGTGCCTATAAACAGCATCAAAAATTTTGAAATTGAGTTTCTTCATTTTCTGGAGGTGAGCCACCAGGAACTTCTGAATAATTTAAAAGCCGGGAAATTGCTTGACGAAGACATCAAAACCCTTGAAAAGGTAGCCCGCGATATCAGTGCTAAATACGAAAAAAAATAAATGCTGTTATTTTAAAGGCAGGTGTGGAGGCCTCATCATTTTCCAATCTCTGACATCTGTGCTCTAAATTCTATTTACACAAAATGGCAAATCTAAAAGAAGTACGAATTAGAATTGATTCTGTCAGATCAACGAAGCAGATTACCAGTGCCATGAAAATGGTGTCGGCATCGAAGCTCAGAAAAGCCCAGAATGCTATTCAAAACATGCGGCCTTATGCTATGAAGCTCACCGAGATCATGCAGAACATTAGTGCAGACATGGATGAAACCACTGAGAGTGCTTATACACAGGTGCGAAAAACCGAAAATGTACTGATCATTGCCATCGCTTCAAACCGGGGATTGTGCGGCCCATTTAATGCAAATATCGCCAAAGCAGCCCTTTCAAGGCTAAACCATACCTATGCTGCTCAATTTAATGCAGGGCATGTGGAAATTTTAACCATCGGTAAAAAGCTATTTGATTTCCTGAAAAGCCGTAAAATTGCTGTTAATTATCGAAAAGATGAACTGCTTGATAATCTTACCTTCGAAGAAGTGATGCCACTGGCCGAAAGTTTAATGAAGGATTTTACTGATAAAAAATACGATAAAATAGAAATTATCTATAATCAGTTTAAAAATGCGGCTGTTCAAATCCTGACCACCGAACAGTTTCTGCCGATTGCACCAACAAAACCGGAAAAAGAAACCAAAACCCAGGCATTGAAAGCCGATTTTATTTTCGAACCGTCCAAAGAAGAAATCGTTCAGGAATTGATCCCGAAATCATTAAAAATTCAGCTTTACAAAGCTATCCTCGATTCGGTAGCTTCGGAACATGGGGCACGAATGACAGCCATGCACAAGGCCACCGACAATGCTGAAGAATTACTTAAAAACCTTAAGCTTTCCTACAACAAAGCCCGTCAGGCTGCCATCACCAACGAAATTCTTGAAATTGTGAGCGGCGCTGAGGCCTTGAGCGGGTAGGGAGTTATTGGTTAATAGTTATTCGTTATTCGTTATTCGTTATTCGTTATTCGTTATTCATTATTCGTTATTCGTTATTCGTTATTCGTTATTCGTTATTCGTTATTCGTTATTGGTTATTGGTTATTCGTTATTGAGTTATTAAAACTTCAAAAGTCAATTTCACCCTGCATATTATATTTCAACAGGATTTTATTATGCGCTTTATTTGACGATGATTTCCTTTGTAACCGGCCTGCTATTTCCGGTCAATTTCAAGATGTAAACTCCGCTTCTCAAATTTTCAAGATCGATAGATTTGCAAAAATTCATAGATCTTATCCGTTGCCCATCCGAAGTATAAATTTCAATTTTTTCAAAATCATGCGCTGTTTCAATATGTAAAATTTGATTCGCAGGATTTGGATAAATATAGATTTCCTGCCCGGGATTGTTGTCGAAAACATTAGTAGTAAAATCAAAAACCTGATGGATGGTATCGAGCAATGGTGTGCCTGCAATTTCTCCGCTCCCGGGAAAAGTTTCGAGGTAATCACCGGTAATTTCCCAGATAATTATTCCTTTGGCATTGTTATCCATCACATATTGCGCCTTGCAGGCAACTGAGAGGGGGTTGTCGTATGTTACAAACGTATTGATACTGTTTCCAAGCAGGTAGGGGCATCGTACCTGTTCATCCCAAAACTGCGTAAACATATCCATTTTTTTTAGGATGTTGTAATACAGCGGTTGCCCTTCGTCTTCCCAAAAAGTAGCTCCATCATAGCCGGTATGCGAACCATAGAGTTGTGTGCAGTTGGCGAGGGCTTTTCCGTAAAAGCCAATCCCCATATTGATTTTTTCGGCAGGAACACCAAATTCTTGGGTAAGAATCGTAAAGGCACCATCAAAGCACCATTCAGGCTCTCCAATGGCCGGGCTGTATAATGGCGTATGATGATTACTTTCCTGATCCCATGATCCGTGAAAATCGTAGGTCATCAAATTTATCATATCCACCAATGGCAAAATGCTTTCCCAATCAATATTTTCCATTTTGGCTCTGTCGGCTGCAAAACATGAGGTGAGCAAATATTCATTGCCAGTTTGATTTTCGAGGACATTAAGTGCATATCTTAATTCCTGCAATAAAAGTGTGAAATTCTCCCTGTCCTGAGGTGTTCCGCCATTGGGGGCAAAACCCGGATACTCCCAATCCAGATCTACGCCATCAAAATGATAGGTGTCGATTAAAAGCAAGCAACTGTTTATGAAGTTTAGTCTTTTTAAAGGATCGGCAGCAATTCCCGGAAAATTATACGAATCGTTCCAGCCACCTATTGAGGGTAGAAGTTTCACGCCCTCTTCGCGACACAAGTAAGGCAGACTTCTGGAAGAATCGTGTGTTTGCACCGGCCACCAGATCATGGGTCCCAAAAGCAGATTTTCATCCGCCCAGCTATCCGTACTTTGGAGGCTACCATCGGCCATCGGTCTGAAAAATGCATAATTGATTACAGTATATTTTTCATATTGAATTACCTCAGGATTCACTAATTGGGCACGATCGTACCACTGCCAGTTTGGATAATAACCGACAATCTCCCGGGTGGACTGCCCGGATGAAATGTTGGAAAAAATGAAAAAAGATAATGTCGCAAACAAAGCCTTGTAAAACTTTTTCATATTGGATAGCTATTCGGATTTTATATTTTTCAAAATTAGAAATTTATTCGTTTGCAACAATCAGGCTCAGGCAACATTGAAATCGAATGGCTCAGGCAGGAAGGTTTCGGGCAGCAAAAAACCCCGGCAAATCGGCCGGGGTTTTTGTATTCAGTGGGATTGTGTTAGTTTCCACAACTGAAATTTAAAATGAGATTGGTATTAACCATTGTGTTGGTTCGGTGTTATTTGCCTGATTCGGCAATATCTTCCACAGGCTTGTATGCTAAATCGTGCCCTGAAGATTTGATGATTTGTGTGGACGAAACCACCTCTTTCCCGTTTTTTATTTCATATTTGTAAGCGCCACATGGGAAGGGGTCAATGTTGTGAGTAACGAGAAGGTTTTTTTTGTCTTTAAAGCGGGCAGTATAAACTTTTTGGCCACTTTCGTTAAACACATTCAAAACCAGCACTTCGCCATCAGGGATCATCATCCTGATCTCAACTTTATTTTTTCCATTCAGAGTCATCGATGTAAATACATCACTTTTGTTTTCATTCTGTGCGAACAATGTTGCTGTGAGCATCATTATTACTACTGTCAGTTGGATTGCTTTTGTTTTCATGATTCAATATTTTAAAATGTGATTACTTTTATTTGTTTTATTGATGAAGCAAATATATATCCGGCTACACACCCAAGCAATGTAAAACCTGTGAACTGAAATTTTAGAAGGGTGAACTGACAAAATCCATTGGTGAAGTTTGGTGTGAGCGCATCGAATTTGAAGAAAATACCATATAACATTACCAAAAAAAGAGTTATCCTAACCAGGTAATTGTTTGGATTTATTAAAGGACACCATAAAATTAAAATCAATCGGAGAAGGGATTCCAGATCATTTTTATCTATTTTTGCACATTGAATTCCTAAGCTAAAAAAACAAAGATGAACAGAGTTTTCAGAATAATCGGAGGAATATTAACGGCGGCGTTGGCCGTGTATCTGGTTTGGCGATTTTCTGATATTGTAACCTACCTATTTATTTCAGTGATTTTGTCGTTGATTGGAAGGCCTCTCGTGCGAAGATTCAACAGGATCAGGGTCGGGAATTTTCATATTCCACATGCCCTCAGCGCACTTTTTGCTCTATTTGTTATAATTCTAATAGTGATTGTTTTCCTCGGCATTTTTGTCCCGCTAATTGCCGCGCAAGCCAATATTATATCAGATATCAATTTTGCCTTGTTGGGGCAGTCGGTGCAGGAGCCTATTCAAAAAACAGAAGAATTTTTAAAACAATACAACCTGCTCACAAAAGATGAGACCATAAAGCAAATTGTATCTGATCAACTGAACAGCATATTAAATTTTGCTTCATTTTCAGAAACTTTAAGCTCAATTGTTGGGGTTACCGGATCAATATTTATTGCAACTTTCTCCATTTTATTCCTTACTTTCTTTTTTATGAAGGATGCCTATTTACTGGACGAGCTTGTTGAAAATCTTACACCTGCGAATTACCACCACGAAGTAAACAATGTGCTGGTACAGACCAAGCGCCTGTTGAGTCGATATTTTATCGGGCTGCTTATCGAACTAACAACGATGATAACTTTATTGAGCACCGGGCTTTCAATATTTGGAGTACATAATGCTTTGCTCATTGGTTTTTTTGGTGGAATGATGAATATCATCCCCTATCTGGGGCCTGTAATTGGAGCTACAGTAGGTATGTTGCTGGCCGTTTTTTCGGCTCTGGGCACGGGCATGATCAGCGAGGTGTTCCCTCTGATATTTATTGTACTCGGTGTTTTTGCAGGTTCCAACCTCATCGATAATATTGTGCTTCAACCCTTGATTTATTCAAACAGCGTAAAAGCACATCCGGTTGAAATTTTTCTGGTCATACTTATTGCAGGAAGCATGGCTGGCATTCCGGGGATGATTCTTGCAATTCCATCATACACAGTATTAAGAGTGGTAGCAAAGGAATTTTTAAGTCAATTTAAGGTAGTTCAGCGACTAACAAAAAATATTTAACACCTTTTAAAGTTGTTACTGTATGCAGATTTTGTTATATTTGTGGTTCTAACATCTAAAAATTAAAAAACAATGGCAAATTCAACAGGAAATTTTATAATCGGATTATTAAGTGGTGCTGTGATAGGTGCTGCGATTGGGGTTTTATTCGCCCCCGATAAAGGAGAAGCAACCCGCGAAAGACTAACTAAAAGAGCCGAAGATCTGAAAGAGGATCTTGATGATCGTTTTGATGATCTTAAAGATTATGTAAACGACACCATGAACGACATGAAAGAAAAATTGGCCGATGTTAAAGAAAAAGTTGCGGACGTTAAAGAAAAAGTTCAGAAAAAACCAGCTTAATTTTGCGTGAAAAAATCAATCGAAATGGAATTGTCCTGAATTAATTTGGGCAATTCCTTTTTCATTTTATCCACTCCGGCATGAACAAGGAAAATTTTAATAAGACCATTCAAGGTACCTTTAAAAATATAAAGGAGTATTTTGACTTGAAAACAGAACTCTACGCCCTTATTATTTTCGAGCGCATTTCGAAAATGCTGTCCAAATTTATGGTGGTAATTATCTTTGTGTTCTTTGTTTTCTTTTTTCTTTTGTTCATCTCCCTCGCCTTTATCAATTGGTTTCATGAAATAACCGGAACAAGCATCCTGGGGTATATTATAGCTGCATTTTTTTACCTTTTCCTGGGGCTCATCATTTATGCCATGAGTACAAAACTCTTTCTCAACCCCATGCTGAAAGGTTTTACTGAGGTTTTGTTTGAAAAAGAAGAAAAACTCGATTCTGACACCAAATCAAAACAGAACGATGAAGAAAATTAAAAACCTCGAAGACCTTCGCTACCGGAAATTGTACCTCAGGTCAAAAATTGCACTAAAAGAACAGAAAATAAGCACTCAGCTTAATGAGTTGAAAGAGGAATTAAATGCTGCTGATATTAAGAATGAGTTCATCAGATCAGCCATAAATAATCCATCGATGATAATCAATATTGCCCGTCTTACCTACGATTTGGTTATACGCATCCAAAAATACAAACGAAAAAGAAGATCAACGAGAAAAACAAATAAATCCTGACCTCCTTCACTACCACATTTAAGATAACCCTTTAGCTTGCCAATTTCCTGAAATATGGAATCCAATTCCAAACTTTGATATTACCTTCACTTTACATCAACTGGTTATTGTTTTAACATCAAAGCCAAAATCCCCTGAATAGCAAGCCCCAATTTTACCTGCAAAATACCATTCAGGTTGATTCAATCGGGTTTTTGCATATCTGCGAAGATGATAAGATTTGGGGGGAAATCCGAAATTAACAGTTCTGAACAATACCATCGGTGCACCTTCCCGGTCAGGTTTCTGTGCTTCACCAGAATAATTTTTACCCTGAAATTAAGGCTAATAATAAGATGAGAAGGAAGATTGGTTTCATGTTAGGTTTAGATATAATAATCTGAATTTCAAATTATCAATCATTGAATCCCTCAAAACGCCTTTAGCAGAAGTGCAGCGGTTCCTAATCACAACTATCGTGGTTAACAAATTGTTAACATATTCCTTCTTTTTCTCCATTTCATTAAGACTATCTTAACACAGAGATAATTTTCTATTAAACTGTCATAAAATTCAAAATCTCACTTTTGCAAAATCATTTTTTTGAAGAATCATTCACTTTTTTAACAATAAATAAATTCATTAAACTTAAACTTAAAGATGAAAAGGCTAAATCTGAATTTCGTGGCCATGCTTATTGCAGCCATAACAATCACTTTCTCATTCGTTGCTTGCGACAATAGCGATGATCCCACTCCACAGTCCCCAAAGGTAACTGCCCCTGCTAATCAGGAAGTACTGGTAGGCGCTGCTGTTGATATGACATTCGCTTATACAGCTGCAGGGGGATTTAAATCCTCTGCGGTAATAGCTACTAATGGAACTGCTACAATTAAAACTGATGGTACTTCGGGGTCAACCTCAGGGAATATTGTAGTTACTTTTACTGCAGACGCTGTTAATGGTGCAGCCTCAGTAAAGCTTACGGTTTCTGATAACAACGATCAAACTGACGATGCAACAGGCGTAATGAATGTTGTTGAAGAAATCACTGTTATTAATGTAACCTCAAACATCACCACAGACCAAACATGGGAAAGCGGTAAAATTTACATCCTCACCACCCGTATTTCAGTAGAATCAGGTGCAACACTCATCATTCAACCCGGCGTAATTGTTAAAGGAGAAGCCGGAACAGGAGCAAACGCAACAGCTTTGCTGATTGCCCGTGGTGGTAAATTGATGGCTGAAGGAAATGCCGATTCCCCAATTATTTTTACATCAATTGCTGATGAAATTGAGCCCGGACAAATTGCAAGCCCAAATCTTGATCCAAGCCTCAACGGACTTTGGGGGGGACTGATTGTTTTAGGAAATGCACCCATTTCTGCCGATGCTGAATCGGTGCAGATTGAAGGAATCCCTCCATCAGATCAAAACGGCCTTTACGGCGGTTCAAATGCAACCGATAATTCAGGTGTTATTAAATATGTTTCCATCCGTCATGGTGGTGCAAACATTGGTGAAGGCAACGAAATCAATGGCTTGACACTGGGAGGTGTTGGTTCAGAAACCATCATCGAAAATGTTGAAATCGTGGCCAATCAGGATGATGGCATCGAATGGTTTGGCGGAACTGTGAACGTTAAAAATGCCATAATATGGAATGCCGGTGATGATGCTGTGGACACTGACCAATCATGGGGCGGAACTCTGGATAATTTTATCGTGGTAAATCCCGGTGACGAATGTTTTGAACTTGATGGCCCTGAAGGAAGCATGGTGGCAAAACATACCATTAAAAACGGAACTGCTTATGCCGGTGATGCCGAAGGCTTGGTTGACCTGGATGACAACTCCAACGTTGATATGATGAACATCTATTTCTTTGGTTTGGGGGATGATCAGGATTTCGATCAAATTCCAACTGAATACACTTGTTCATTCCAAAATTTCCAGGCTACACTGCCAGCCGAAAAAGTGCTGACCGATTATTTTAAAGATGGTTCTGATGCTTTTGTTACAGAAGTAAGCGAAGGAGCAAACACAGTCGGAGCTGATGCTTCAGTTTTCAGCACCTGGTCATGGGCTTCAGTTTCAGGAAACTTAAGTGGATTTTAAATTTAGTTAATAAATTAATCTTTTCAACTCGCAGACATAAATAATGTCTGCGAGTTTTTTTAGTATAAATCAAAATTATACAAAATCGAATAACATGTGCCGTTTGAAAAACTCAACACTAATTATATTTTTATTACTACTATCGATGACCTCTTTCTCACAAAATGGTTTTATTAGAGGTACAATCTATGATGATGCTACAGCAGAAACTTTGCCCGGTGTAACGGTTTTTGTGGAGGGAACAACCCTGGGATCGATTACAGATTTTGACGGAAAATTCAGCATTACAGTACCTGCCGGAAATTATACACTCAGGGTTTCCTTTATTTCATACCAAACCTTAAGCATTGAAGATGTGGTGGTAACGAAAGATGAGTCGGTTATTTTTGATAATCTCAGGATGAAGGAGGCAAATATTGAAATTGAAGGTGTGGTAATTAGTTCAACCATGGTAAGAAACACCGAAACGGCAATGTTGAGCATGAAACAGAAATCCGCTAACCTGATGGACGGAATTTCTGCAGTTAACCTGCGCAAAATTGGTGACTCCGATGCTGCATCGTCCATGAAACGTGTACCAGGGGTCTCGATCCAGGGCGGGAAATACGTCTTTGTTCGGGGATTGGGCGACCGTTACACCAAAACCATTCTAAATGGAATGGATATCCCCGGTCTTGATCCGGACAGAAACACCTTGCAAATGGACATCTTCCCCACCAACGTTATCGATAACATTGTGGTGAATAAATCATTTACAGCCGATCTTCCTGCTGACTTCACAGGAGGTATTGTTGATATCACTACCAAGGATTTCCCCGAAGAAAAGAAAGCCAGTGTTTCGGTAAGTCTGGGTTATATTCCCGGAATGCACTTCAATTCAGATTACCTGACCTATGAAGGAGGAAAAACCGACTGGCTTGGATTTGATGATGGAACACGCGCAATTCCTGCAACTGCAAACATACCTTTTTACACTGATGCCATCGTTGACCCCGATGGCCCCAACGGCCTCCGCTTTCGTGAAATCCTGGAAGGCTTCAACCCAACCCTTGCCGCCATGAAACAGCAAAGTTTTATGGATTATAAAATCGGTGCTTCAGTCGGAAATCAAATCAATGGAAAAAAAATTACCTGGGGTTACAATGCGGCCATCTCCTACAAAAACGAAACAGACTATTACCAGGATGCAGAATTCGGACGCTATGGCTTGTATAGCGATATCAGCATCAACGAAATGGAAGCCCGTGAATTTCAGGTGGGCGATTATGGCGTAAACAATGTTTTGATCAGTGGTTTGGCGGGATTAGCCCTCAAAACCGAAAAATCAAAATTCCGCTTAAATTTTCTTCACCTGCAAAACGGCGAAACAAAAGCAGGTATTTTCGATTATGCCAAGTCAAACCAAGGGACAGAATTTAAAGGATTTCAACACAACCTCGAATACGGGCAGCGTTCCTTAACAAACATTCTTTTGAACGGAAAACACATTCTGGGAAATAGCTGGAATATTGAATGGAAACTTTCGCCAACCTTCTCCAGAATGGATGATCCTGATATTAGATTTACCCGTTACGTGGTAACCGATGAAAACAAACTCGTGATAGGCACCGAATCCGGCTTCCCTGAACGAATCTGGCGCAGCCTCGAAGAAGTAAACTATTCAGGAGTGGCACACATCAACAAAGATTTCGAGCTATTTGATGAAACAGCCAGTTTGAAATTTGGTGGAGCCTACACTTACAAAGAGCGCGATTTTGACATCAAAAGCTTCGCACTAAATATTCGTCAACCGTGGGAGTTAAGTGGTGATCCAAACGAGTTATTTTATCCGGAAAATTTATGGCCCCGCGAAGGCAATATAGGCAGTGGAACAACCTACGAAGCACGCTTCGTTCCTACAAATCCCAACCAGTTTAATGCAAATGCCACCTCAGCAGCAGGATATGTTTCTGTGGAGTTAAGTCCATTCAACCGATTAAAAACCATTTTGGGTGTTCGACTGGAAAACTTTACCCAAAAGTACACAGGTCAGGATCAACTGGGAAATAATGTATTGGATAATGAAAAGGTATTGGATAATCTGGATGTTTTTCCATCCCTCAACTTGATCTACAGCCTGAATGAAGATCAAAACTTCAGGTTTTCATTTACTCAAACTATTGCAAGACCCTCATTTAAGGAATTATCTTTTGCCGAAATTTTCGACCCAATAACAGGTCGGACTTTTGTGGGCGGTTTGTTCCGCGATGCCGACGATGTTGCAGGATTGGAATATTGGGATGGAAATCTGGTAAGTACCCATATCAGCAATTTTGATTTGCGCTGGGAACTTTTTCAACCGGGTGGACAAACCATTTCGGTGAGTGCATTTTACAAATCTTTTAAAAACCCCATCGAACTGGTACAATACACCACTTTGGTGGGAGCGTTCCAACCCAGAAATGTTGGAGATGGCCAGGTTTATGGCTTAGAGCTGGAGCTAAGAAAAAATTTCGAATTTATCAGCGAGATGCTGCAGCATTTTTCCTTCAATGCTAATTTTACCTATACAAAGTCGAGAATTAAGCTGAGCACGACAGAGTATCAATCGCGACTAAACAATGCCCGCGAAGGGCAAACTATCGATGATTATCGTGACATGGCAGGACAAGCTCCCTATTTAATCAATGGGGGAATTTCCTACAATGGAGGAAATGACGGTTTTAAGAAAGGGCTGGAAGCCGGCATTTATTACAATGTGCAGGGTGAAACACTTTTTATCGTGGGTATTGTTGACCGCCCTGATATTTATATCGTTCCCTTTCACAGCTTGAATATTAATGTAAATAAATCGTTTGGTAAGAATGAAAAAATGACTTTTGGAATAAAAATCGAAAACATCCTCAACGACAACAGGGAAACAATATTTAAATCCTACAAAGCCACGGATCAGTATTTTACAAGGCTAAATCCGGGAACTCAATTTACCCTGAGATTTGGTTACAGGATATTTTAAAAAGTTTGATAAAAAAAAGAACCTCAATCTGGCTATGATTGAGGTTTCAACTTAAAGATTAGAGGCCAAAAGGCTAATTTTGGCTTTCTTTCAACCTAGGTTTAGCAAATGTTCGTCTCAGCGCTTTTCTTAGGTTTACCCAATCTGAGCGAGAATCACTCGGGTTGGGTTAATTTTTCTAATACTTTCTTTCCATGGCAAGGTTTCCGTTTTCATCCCACATAAACCAATCACCACTTTTTTCTCCATTTTCGTAATTGATGTCATAACGTTTATTTCCGTTGGCATCCCAAACATACCAATGTCCGTGTTTTAAGCCATCTTTAAAATTTGCTTCAGCAGTAAGGTTTTGATTTTCATCCCAGGTTAACCAGGTTCCGTCCTTCAGCCCATTTTTATAAGACCTCTGTTCCTTTTTTAATCCTGTTTGGAAATAAATCATTACGATGCCATCTTCTTTGCCATCAAGCAAATTCATCTGCATTTTTAAAACACCATCAGTATAATATTCGGCATATTCACCTGTGTAGAGTTGATCGCCTGCGTAATATAGACCATCATTTTTAACAATGTCCTGGGCAAGGGCTGCACCAAGAACTCCAATAAACAATGTAACAATAAAAATCACCTTTTTCATTTTAGCCTCCTGTTTTTAATAAGTTGAGCTGCAAAGATACATTAAATTAACGTTCACATAACATTAATTTAACATACGCATTTCATTTTATACTAAAATAAAATGTAAGGTGCTTAATATCTGCATTTTACAATTTCTTTCCAAATTAAGAAATTGTTAGGAAATAAAAAAACCGGACTTCAATGAAATCCGGTCGTTATTTTGACTCCCTTTTGATTAGAGAGGTTTGAGTTGAATGTTTAATTCTTTTTGACTACCAATTGTGATTTGCTTTAACTCCAATTCTTCGTAGGAAATGTAGGAAACTTTAAATGTATAGGTTCCGGGTTCAATATTTTCAATGCAATAATTTCCCAGAATATCGGTGAATAAAGTTTTATCCAGTTCTTCGATTTCAATTTTTGCACAAACCAGCTTTTCATTGTTGGTAAGATCTTCAACAAATCCTGAAACTGAAATCGATGAAACCAACTTTTCTGCAATCTTTGAATTTGCTCCGTTTCCATCTCCGGAAACTGCTGAAATTGTAAGGCTTAGAATAATAAAAACTGTCAAAACTATTTGCTTCATTCCTGCTGTATTATTTTAAGGCAAAAATAGATAGTTGCCCAATCGAACAGGCATATGTAGTTTTACGGTTTTCTTAATTTAAGATTAAGAAATTGTTAACTGAAATTACGATTAAGATTAAAAAAAATACCACTAAAATATCTGCTAAAAAACCCGGACTGTAAATCTTTTATAATTTTGCCTGCAATAAAAATATGAATGATGAATACACCTGAAATCAACAAAGACATCTACATAGAAGACCTTGTGAAACATTATCCTTTTTCGGTAAGGTTTCTGTCGCAAAAAGGCGTAAAGTGCATTGCCTGCGGGGAGCCTATTTGGGGAACTCTTGAAGAAGCGGCCAGGGAGAAGGGGTTTGATGATGAAAAAATATCGCAATTGTTGGCAGAGCTAAAGGACTTGGCAGTTGCCGAAAAATAACTTATTCAGGGAGCCAGGCGCTGAACAATCCATCCTGAGCCCCGTTCGCTAAAAATTACCCTGTCGTGGAGCCGGCTTTCACGCCCCTGCCAAAATTCAAAATAATGGGGCTTCAAAATAAAACCTCCCCAATTTTGGGGTCGGGGAATGTTTCCTTCAGGATGTTTTTGCCTCAGATCGTTCTTTGCCTTTTCAAGTTCCTGTCTGTTTTTCACAATCCTGCTCTGTGGCGAAACGGCAGCACTCAGGCGACTTTCCAAGGGGCGTGAATTGAAATACACATCCGATTCATTTTGATCAACTTTTTCCACCTGGCCTTCAATCCGGATTTGCCGTTCCATCTCCATCCAGAAAAAAGTGAGTGCCGCTTTAGGATTTTCAGCCAATTGTTGCCCTTTGCGACTTTCGTAATTTGTGTAAAACACAAACCCGGTTTCCGTCATGTTTTTCAACAACACAATACGGCAACTTGGCTGACCATCGTTTCCGGCTGTTGCGAGCAGCATTGATGTAGGATGAATAATTTCTGCTTCAAAGGCCTCATTCATCCATTTGTTGAATTGATCGAAGGGACTTTTTAAAACTGAATTCTCATCAAGCGTTGCCCGCAGGTATTCTTCGCGTATATTTTGGTATGAATTGTTCACTTTCTGGCAGTTATTAGTTTAAAGAGTTATTGGGTGATTGGGTTATTAAGTTATTATTTATTACGATATTGGGTTATTATATGATTAAGTGATTTAGATAGATTTTGTGTAATCCAAATTATTATTTTCCTTAGCAGCCTACTTTGCTTTGTTCGATCTAAGTTTCTAAGCTCTTAAAATCATGTCAACAAATACCCTCCATCCACAACTAAAATTTCTCCTGTTACATGCGATGAAATATCCGTTGAAAGATAGAGCACAGCATTTGAAATATCCTGATGTGTTGCAATTTTTTGAAGCGGTGTTCTTTTTTCGACCAATGAGGCAAGATCGGCAGCATGCTTTCTCAGGTTTTCAGAATCAACAAGCCCCGGAGCCACGGCATTAACCCGGATGCCATATTTTGCAACCTCGAGGGCTAATGATTTTGTGTAAGCAATCACCGCACCTTTGGATGCATCGTAATGCGCTGTTTGTCCAAAGCCCGGATGCAACCCGTTGATGCTGGCCAGATTCACAATCACTCCCCCTGTTGTATTGTTCTTCATGATTTTAACAGCTTCTCTGGAACAATAAAACAATCCCCTGGTATTCAAATCAAAAACACGTTCCCACTCCTTAGTTTTCAGATCCTCCTGCATGGAGAGCCCGAATATACCTGCATTGTTTACCAAAACATCAACGTTTCCAAAATGTTCAGCAATCAATGCGAATCCCCTAAGCACTTCTGCTTCATGAGTCAAATCCGCTTTTATCATTATATGTCCGGCGTGTAAATCCTTCAGCTTGTCCGACAATTCCTGCGAATCATTCCCGCTCTGAAAAAAAATAACAGCCACATTGGCGCCTGCTTCGGCCAATCTGAGCGTAATGGCTTTTCCAATGTTTACAGCTCCTCCCGTAATTACTGCTGTTTTCCCTTTTAGGGATAAAAGTTCGCTGATGGGTTTCATAACTTGTTATTTATGGTGGTGAAAATAGCTGGCAATATCATGTTCCACAGCCGGATATGCTTCTTCCAGTTTTTTTTGGTTTCCGGGCACATAATCGGAAAACTCAAATCCCGGCGACATGGTAGTTCCAAATAAAGCGAATTTTCCACCATCCACAAGTTTTGTCCCCTGCCAGGTATTCCCGGGCACAATTACCTGAGGAATTTCGCCTGAAAACAGATCATCCCCAAACCGTATTTTTTTTATTTCACCCTCGGGCGAAATCTGGATTTGCTCTGCCGTGTCACCCAAATAAAAATGCCAGATTTCTTCAGTAGGAAGTTTGTGAATTTCGGAAAAACTTTCAGGTGTTATCAGGTAATAAATGCAGGTGCTGATGGAATGTTTGCCTGAAAAGCCCTTCGGCAGGCATAAGCCATTTAAACTGTCCGCTGATTTAAAGGTTTCCCTGTAATAGCCGCCTTCGTCAGATAAAGGAATGAGCCCGAGTTTTTCGATTATTTGAGTAGCATCCATAATAATCCTATTTTTGCAATTAAATGTTCAATTCAAAAAATCCGAAAATAATAATTTCTGAACTCATACAGAAAATTAATGAAGACTTTTAAATTAGCAAGCAGACGTGAAAGATGGGCACTGACTATTTATGGATGGCTGTTATTAGTTTTTCTGCTTGGGCTTGCCTCCATGATTTATGTAAAATACATTGTAGGGTTCCTTTCTGCAGAAAAAACTATCGACGCGAAAATTTTAATTGTTGAAGGATACATGCCTGATTATGGCCTGGACGACATTATAAAAATATTTGACGAAAAAAACTATTCACTGATCATTACTTCCGGGACTACCTTTGATCAGGGATTTTATATTTCAGGTGTAAAAACTGCAGCCGATCTCATCAGAAATTCACTGATAAACATGGGTTTCGATTCCACAAAAGTGGTTGCTGCGCCCATACAAGCAAATATTTACAGGGACAGGACCTACCACTCAGCGCTTTCAGCTTATAAATACATCCGCAAAAATCTGCCTGAAATTAACCGGATAAATCTGGTTTCACTTGGCCCACATGCCAGAAGAAGCAAGTACCTTTTCGACATGGTTTTTGAACCGGATATAGAGGTTGGGAATATTGTAATCCCACACATTAGCATCTCCGGTAAAAACTGGTACAAATCCAGCCGCGGATTTAAAAGCGTTCTCGACGAAACCACATCCTATTTTTATGTAAAGTTGTTTTTTTGGCCAGATACCGAAAAAAGTAATGAACCAAAATAATCGAACTTTTGTTGAATATTCGATTAAAATAAAACAACAAAATAAAATGGAAAAAACAGGAATATTTTACGGATCAACCCTTGGATATTGCAAAAAAATTGCTGAAAAAATTTATCAAAAACTTGGCTCCGGGAATGCCGACCTGAATAATATCGAGTCGGCCAAACCAAAAGATTTTAAAAAATACAAAAACCTGATTTTGGGCACTTCCACCTGGGGAGTTGGCGAAATGCAGGAGGACTGGGAAAATTTTGCACATCAACTTGAGCAAATTGATATGACAGGCAAAAAAATCGCGTTTTTTGGCATTGGCGACCAGGTGGAATGGGGAGATAGTTTTGTGAACGGTATGGGTATGCTTAACCACCGGATTTCAAAATTTGCAGATGTAGTTGGCTTTACATCTTTAGAAGGCTATGATTTTGAAATTTCACTCGCTGTAAAGGACAATAAATTTGTTGGACTTGCTATTAATGACGTTAACCAGCCTGAGCTTACGGATAAACGCATTGAAGAGTGGATTGAACAACTCAAAAAAGAATTCAATTAAAAATGACACTTCAGGCACTTACCATTCTTAGCCTCTACGGAATTTTGGGGATTGTGTTTTTTGGTGTAATCATTTACACAAAAATGCAGGGCAGGGAAATGCTGGGCAGGCCATCGATGAATGCCAGCTTGCAAATGATGGGGAAATTTACTTTGTTTATTCCTGTCCTTTTGCTCCCGGCAGCAGCATTTGGAAAAGATTGGTCATGGTTTCATTTCCCGGAATGGCTTTCGTGGGTGGCAACTTTTGTGTGCTTTGTTTCGATGTTGTTTCTTGTTTTTTCGCTGCTGCAAATGGGGAAGTTTACCAAGGTGGGATTGCCCCTCAAGGACGAAATTGAATTGCAAACCAGGGGTATATACAGCCTTAGCAGAAACCCTATGTATTTTGGCTTGTTTCTTTTGGCTCTGGCCTCAAATCTTTATATGCCAAATCCCTTTAATCTATTGGCCACAATAATTGGCATTTTAGTCCATCATCAAATTATTAAGCATGAGGAAGCCTTCCTCGAAAAACAATTTGGCAAGCTATGGATTGAATACAAATCAAATGTCAGAAGATATTTTTAACAAAGAAAGGGAGTATGTTTCACCCCCACTTTTTCTTTTTCTAACGCTGTTTTTTTTCACCATTGAATTTGGGGTTAATTCTTTTTTTCCTGTAGTGCTAAAATCAACAGGGATTATTGATTTTATAAAAAATACGGTTCTACTACTAATTTCGTGGTTATTGATTTAACAGAAAAATTATATTCTAATAATAAGTCCACAGCAGCCAGCGGGCAGTGTTTTTCTCGAGTTAATCCTACTAAATTATTAAAATACAATTTTATAAATACCTGCATTTTTAATGGTTTTGCCCGGGTATTGAAAACTTGGAAGACTGCCGACTGGTAACTGCCAGTTTTTCTGACTGTTCCAAT
>JAIOZV010000040.1 GCA_021740425.1 Bacteroidales bacterium
ATAATTTTTTTCATCTGTTTTAATTTAATTGAGTGTTTGATTATTAAGTTTACTAACGTATTGTAATTTTAATTAAAATTGAGTTTTCGTGTTTTTAGGGCTCTAAAATAACGGCTAACTTGTTTTTATGACCCCTTTGTGTCTTTTAACTGTAGCATATCTGGTACATTATGTAGACATCTGGTCTTTTTCATGATCATACTTTTATTGTTTGTTTTTGTTTTCATAGTTCAAAAGTAATTATATTTCCATATCGTCCAGCAAATTACGCATCTTCTTGATATTATTACGACTTACTCTGGTGTAAATTTCGGTGGTCTTGCTTGAAGCATGCCCCAATGCCTCCTGGATCAATCGCAACTCAGTCCCTTTTTCCATATGATGGGTTGCAAAGGTGTGTCTGAACATGTGTGGTGTAACATTGCGTTTAATCCCTGCTTTTTCTGACAGCCTTTCTACAATTTTTGCAATGCTTGTCCCGGAATATTTCCCTTTATTTTGCCCTTCAATAAAATATTCGCCGGGTTTTGCAAATTCCAAGTAGCCCTTGATATCCTCAATCAATTTTTTACCGGGGTTTACCGGCCGGTATTTACCTCCTTTGCCTTTTACAAAAATTAGCTCCCTGTCGATATTTACATCTTCGGTTTTCAGGCTGCACACTTCATCGCGGCGCAAACCACAGCCATACATCAGTTTGAGTATGATCTGATGTTTTTTATTATCGCATTGTTTGTAGATTTTTAAAAACTCTTCTTCGGACAGTACCTTCGGCAACGGCCGCTTTTGTTTGGCACGTGGAATGGCTTCAGCATGCAGATCGATATTGTAAATAATCCTATAATAGTTCTGCAAGGCTGTTAAAGCAAGGTTCTGTGATGTTTTGCCATAGCCCCGTTTCAACACTTCATCGTGTAAAAAACATTGTACCATTTCACCGGAGTTTTCGTCAGGCTTACTATGTCGATTCATCGTTAAAAACCATTTAATATACCATGAATATTGTTTTATGGTGCTTTTGGCCTTACCTTCGATTTGCATGTGCCTGATAAATTTTTCATCGGGCATTACCGGATTATCAAGCCTTGGTGTTTTAACTTTCGATTGTTTATTAACTCCGGCAATAATAAATTCATGACTTAATCCGGATTGCTGCAACACTGCTTTTAATTGTTCACGATTTTCTTCGTTGTCAAGTGCCGACCACTGCTTAAGTTTTGGATGCCACCAGGCTCCTTCCAGTTTTTTAAACTGTTCTTTTAATGCGAAGGGCAGGGTTAAATAGAATGTTTTTTCTTTCTCATTGCATAAAACATCAATAGGTCGGGGTGCATTCTTTTTTATTGTTGAATCGCTATTACTTTCCTCCCTATTCTTAGGTTCATCCTTTTGGGAAGCTGTTTTATCTTTTTCGATGGTAGAAAAATCCGCCTGCCCCATTTTCTTCAAGATTTCAACATCTGTTTCCGGCAACAGCATCATCATTTTTCTCTCCCTAGCAGAAGGCTCCACAACTATTTCTCCATGCTGTACCGATGGTGTTTCGTTGGTAAAATATTCGGCTGGTAGCAGTCCCGGTTGGCCAAGAATGGCTTCAACCTTTGTTTTAACGGCCATATACCTGAATATCATCCAGGCTTTGTGGCTTTTGTTCCAGTAAACGCCTTTGCTTGCTTTTAGCGCTTTGATGATGGTTTGGTTGTAAGGCACTTTTACAATCCAGTATTTCCCTGTGATATGCAAAAACTCAGCTCTGGCTCCAACGGGTTCATCCATTTTTGGCGGATTATGTTCCGCTGCTTCATGCAGCGAAAGGGCGTTGTCGTTTTTGTCGGCAACTATGGGCGCAGTGTCATGGCTCTTTTGCAAGCCAGGCGCCGGTTGTGAAACCTTGTGATCCGGGTCTTTAACAATTTCAACTTCGGGGAAAGTATGCTTGATTTTATGAAAATTCTCGGTGTTGTAATCCACATACCAGCATCTCAGTGTATGGCTCCATCTGGCACCGATGCCTTTGGCGCTTTGCTTCAACTGATCATCGTAACCAAAATAGATCCCGATCCGCGGTGCCTCCCGGTGCTGTATTTTTTTTATGGTAACCATTCAGGAAAATTTGTTACAAACATATCACTTTTTGTAATGAAATGCAATTCCTTTTCTTTAGCCAATGCTATTGTCATCTCCCTGCCATCTCCGTACCATCTCTATGTCAAGGCTATGTTTTTCGGGTGTTTTCCCAATGAAATCAAGGGTTCAACCCTGTTTTACATAGCCCTGATCCCTGCATGATCCCTAAAACTACACATTTGCCTCCGGCACAGCTTCGCCCCCTCAGTCCCATTTTCAGGTGCTAAAATCCTTGGAATCAGCTTGAAAACGAATGTTACCTGTGCACGGACTTCCTATTGAAATACTACCTGTCGGTCTTACAACTTTTACTTAAAAATGAGAATAGGAATACCATACCAGATAATAAATGTTTCAGCCTCAAAATTGAGAAAAAATATTATAGAAATCAATAAAATGTGAATATGAAAAAGTATTGGGAGGTGATTTCAAGGGATGCTATATCAAGCAATATCAAGTTAACGGCAAGTTTCAAAAAGTAAACGGCAGGTTTCACTGAACGAGCGTATTTTGGGAAATGAGTAATTTATTTTAAATCTAAATAAACTACGGCCAATTACTAAGTGGTTCTACCAGCATTTTTGTGGAACCTCGTTCTTAATAAAGCTATTTTAAAAATAAGTACACAATTCACAGTCCCGAAAGCTTTCGGGACTGTGAACTAAAGACTTAAAAAAGCCTCTCCACAAAATATGCAGTAGTACCATACAGGATTAACTATGTGATTATTCCCTTCTCAGCTTCCTTTTGAAAATTTTCAATCCAAACTCAAAGATTATAATATCCGGTGAATTGATAATTTTCCTTATCCAAAGCAGGCAGATGGATGGTTTTCCTGTTCATTTCTGTCATTACGACATCTACCATCATTTACATTCATTACAAGTCACAGCCAACACCCAAGCGCTTATGCAAATGTAATTTTGACAGCCATTTTCTGCCCGTTTGGAAGATCAAACCAATTATTACCAATAGATTGTCCGAAGTTGATAATTTGCATTTTGAAACTTCATCAATAAAAACAATTGGTGAGGATGCAAAAATTATTCTTTTTGCTTCAACGGGTGTTTTAGATTGGCCACATCATTTGCATCTTCATACTAATGCATCATGGTAAACAAGCATTGCTTCGATAATTTTTATATGCTTTGGTCTGTTCTGAAAGGATTCCGGTTATCAGGAATATACCTGTTGAAATAAAGCACCAGGCCATGCTTAAGTTCTGATTTTTCTATCTGTGGTAACGGTATTTGCTTTTTTCTTCAAACACCTCAAAGAAAATATACTACACCTAATTGTCCTATCCGTTTAATGAATTTACAGGGATCAATTGCCGACAAAACGGGGCTTGTTGAAAAACTCAGAATGTTTATATTTCGGTGCGCTGCACCTTATCACGCTTCAGGGGCAGCTCTGGTTTCTACAAATATTGCACAGCGCTGCCTCCTGATAATGAAATATTTGAAAGACATGAGTGAACCAAAATAATCTAGTAAGGTGCAGCGCACCGATAATATTGGCTAAATCTTTCTTTTGAGTGCTAAAAACATTTTCCACAGAAACACAGACATCTTCAATATTCAGGTGCGCTGCACCTTGTGTTTCGTTTAACTAAATCATTCTATATAGATTATCGCCACTCTGTGGCTCAATTTTCAGATGCCGGGCACCATAATATTTATTGCAATTTCATGGTATCAAGTATAGAGTCAGAACGACCCCATACATAGGTTGAGTACTGATTTAGGTGGGTGTTTTATTTGCAAAATCGTTTAGACCCCATCCCTCCCAGAGGGCTGCCTCTGGCACAGCCCTTCCCCTGCAGGGGAAGGGAGTCCCCACGCACAAGCCGCAGTAGTAGCCGGTGCGGTGGCATCCTCCCCCTCAAGGGGGATCCCGAAAGCTTTCGGGTAGAGGGGGTCAAATGATTGAGGTTCATCATTATAATGTAGCTAAATAATTACGAAATTATTTAAAAACCCTTGCATCAAATATTTCGGTGCACCTGCCGCGTCCTTCGGGCCTGCACCTTAAAACATATCATCGGACAAAATTCTCCAAAGATTACCGGTGCGCCTGTCCCATCCTTCGGGGCTGCACCTGAAAATTGAGCCACAGCGTGGCGAGAATCTTTGTAGAAACAGGAATGCATAATAGTTCGGGAGGTGCAGGGCACCGGGAATATAGACCAAATTTGCCTGCTTCGGGTTTTTCAGCAGGCTCTGCATTATTAATTCAATACAAACCCACTCATAAAGGCATCCACGAAGCGTAGGATTTTGTTTAGGATGCGGTCGCCCGTTTTTTTGCGTTCGAGGATTTTTGGTTTTTTGCCCTGAATCAGGTCGAGCACTTCATCGCGCAATGGCTCTCTGTGGGCAAACAAGTATTGCTCAATGATTTTCCCTACCTTTTCATTGTCTAAGTGCTCTTCTTTACAAAGCTCACCCAGGGCAGTCCTCTGCTCCTCCTGCCAATACGATTCAAATTCGTCCGGAATATTATCGGCATCTTCAATTTGTGGAAGGTTGTCGATGATAAACTTTTCGATAAGCTCACGTTTACTTCTAAGCTGCGCTTCGCCTGAAAGCAAATCCATGATCTCTTTGTGGTGTTTTTCCCTTTCTTCGTGAGTTGACTTTTTCAGCTTTGCCAATAATTTCAGGATGTAAGCCACATTGATTTCATCACGGTGTATCAGCTCCAATTCAAAATCAACTTCATCCAATATTGAAACTTTCTCTTTTTGATGGTTGCCTTTTACTTTGTCGTACAAGTCGAGGTATTTGCTTTTGTAATCCTCAAAAAGCTGCTCATCCATTACCAGGTCATCAAAGCTAAAATCGGAAAAGGTGGTGAGTACATTTTTCAAGCGCATCAACTCCCTGAAAGCCTTGATAAATTCCAGTTCCTCATTTTCATCTTTGAGTTCATTTACGCTGTTTACCGTTGGTGCAATGTTGATTAACAAATTAAATGCTTCGCCGAACTTCTTTACATAATCTTCGTAAGGCTGCATGATGATCAGCTCCTTGGCATCTTTGTTCGAAAACAAAGCAATGGCATCATCGGTGTTTTTTTTCAGGTTGCGAAATACCACAATATTGCCCTGCGATTTCTGCTCGTTTATTATCCTGTTGGTTCGCGAATATGCCTGAATAAGCCCATGATATTTCAGGTTTTTATCCACATAAAGTGTATTCACTTTTTTGGTATCAAACCCGGTGAGGAACATATTAACCACAAGCAGAATATCCACCCTGTCTTTTTGTAAATCCGATCGCTCACGGTCTTTTATCCTCTTGGAAATGTCGTTGTAATAATTGTAAAAGGACTGGCTGTCCTTGGTGGAATAACTCGTTCCATACATCTTGTTGTAATCATCGATGTATTCATCCAGCTTTTCGCGGCTGTGCTTGTGCAAACCATACAATACTTTCGGTTCTTCGGCAAAGGGTAATTCCTCCGGTATCGAGCCATCAGCCATTTTATCATCTTCGTTGGTGGCATAGCTGAAAATGGTTACAATATTGAATTTATGCTGCCCGGCTTCTTTTTTGGCTTTAAGCAGATCGTAATATTTAATGAGGGTGTCGATGCTGCTCACGCACATCAATGCTGTGTATGCTGCGTTGTGTGTTTTGCGCTCATGGTGTGCCAACACATAATCAGCAATCTTTTCCAGCCGAAGTGGTGATTCCATCAATTCTTTGGTATCGATGTCCTCAACTTCTATGTCAATTTCAGTAGCAGGTATTTTTGGGTGGTCAGAGACGCGACGCATCGCGTCTCTGCGGTAATACCTGCCAACATATTCCACCGAAAACTTCAATACATTTTCATCCCTTATGGCATCTGTAATCACATATTTGTGCAAGCAATCACCAAATAATTCGGCAGTGGTGCGTTTGCCTAATTCATTTTTAACAGCATTGTCGGCAAAAATCGGTGTGCCAGTAAATCCAAACAACTGTATATCGTTGAAATACGCTTTTATCCTTGCATGGGTTTCGCCAAACTGGGAGCGGTGGCACTCATCAAAAATAAAAACAATCCTTTCATCCTTCAGCTTGTCCATCCTGCGCTCATAACGCTTGTTGCTGATGGCATTATTCAGTTTTTGAATGGTGGTAACGATTAGTTTGGTATCGTCGCTAAACTGCCTTACCAAAGCCTGTGTGTTGTCAGTTCCATCAATGCTGCCTTTGCTAAAACTGTTGAATTCTTTGGAGGTTTGATAGTCGAGGTCTTTCCTGTCAACCACAAACACCACCTTTTTCACCTGGGGCAGGTGCATTAAAATCTGGCTGGCTTTAAAGGAAGTAAGCGTTTTGCCTGATCCTGTGGTGTGCCAGATGTAACCATTCTTTGCAGTGTTTTTCACTCTTTCGATCAGTGCTTCCACAGCGTAGTACTGGTAAGGCCGAAGTACCATCAATATCTTGTGGGCTTCACTCAGCACCACATATTTGCAAATCATTTTTGAAACATGGCAGGTATCCAGAAAGGTGAAAGCAAACTGCTCCAACTGCGTGACGATTTTATTGTTTACATCGCCCCAGTAAAAGGTTTGCTTGAATGATTGATATTTGTTGTTGGCGTAATACTTTGTGTTTACACCATTGCTTATCACAAATATCTGCACATACTGAAACAGCCCTGTTGAAGCTGCAAATGAATGTCGCTGGTAACGGTTTATCTGGTTAAAGGCTTCTTTAAGTTCTATGCCCCGGCGTTTGAGTTCGATGTGCACCAGGGGTAAGCCATTGATGAGCAGGGTAACATCGTAGCGGTTTTTGTAAGTTCCTTCGTTACTCACCTGGCGTGTAACCTGAAAAACATTCTGACACCAGTTTTCCTGTTCGATAAATTCAAAGTAGAGGTTTTCGCCATCATCTTTAACGATGTGCTGCCTTTCGCGCAATATTTTGGCTTTGTCAAATACAGAGCCTTTACTGAGGATATTCAGCACCCTTTCAAATTCGCGGGTAGTAAAGGTTATTTTGTTGTGCTTTTCGAGCTGGATTTTTAGATTGGCCAGCAGTTCCTTTTCGTTGCGGATGGGCACAAGTTGATACTCCAGTTGTTGAAGCTGTTTAACGAGGTTATCTTCTAATATTTGTTCGGGCTGCTTGCTCACAGTTCTCAAGGTTAATTTTCAGAATTTTCCGGGTCATTATTCTTATCATTTTTTTGTTTAAGCTTTTTTGACAAATCCTCTAAATCTTTCAAATCTTTAAGGTCTTGCTCTCTGGCTTCCAGTTTTTTCCGCTGTGCATCAAATTCCTCATATTTTTTTTCAATCTCCTTTTCCATTTGCACATGGCTGTAACTACCTTTATTTTGGAGCAGGGGTTTATCGTTAAACAGAATAATCCGATCCACATTTTCTTTCCAAAAATCTATGGTGATATCCAAACGATCTTTTGCTCTTAATTCGGCGGTTTCGAGAAACACCATTACGAATCGGTTTAAGCTGTCGATTTCATCTTCGGATAAATAATTTTTTGCAATAAAGATATCCTGTTTTCTTACCACCTTCCCTTTCCAGCTTGTTAAAGCCATGTTTGACTTCCTGGGGTCTGCACGATTTATTATGATTTCTGCGGCAGTGTTGCCGGTAATAGCATAAAGGATTTTATTCTGCGCCTCAGCATAAAACATCTGTGTGGCTTTATCTGTTTTGTCGTAGTCGCTGCTCAAGGAGAATAATTCACGGATTTTTTGATAAAACCTTTTTTCGGAAGCTCGAATATCCCGGATGCGCGCAAGTAGCTCATCAAAATAATCAGGACGTCCATCAGGATTTTTCAAGCGTTCATCGTCCATCACAAAACCTTTTACAAGATATGATTTTAGGTTTTGGTTTGCCCATTGTCTGAACTGAGTTCCCCTGCGGCTTCGCACCCTAAAGCCAATGGCAAGTATCATATCGAGGCTATAGAAAGTAACATTATAGTTTTTTCCGTCATCGGCAGTTGTAAAGAATTTCTTTACAACTGCCTGCTCATCCAATTCTTTGTCTGAAAGCACATTTGAAATGTGTTGCCCAACATTTTGCTTGGAGGTGGCAAAAAGTCCAGCCATTTGATTTTGGTTCATCCATACCATGCCATCTTTAGCATATAAAGCCACAGAGGTTTTTCCATCGTCGGTGTTGGAAATAATCAAATTACTTTCGCTTTCCATACTACGTTACTTTTCATCATTAACTATATTTGCAGCGTTCTTTACCATTGGTCTGGAACCTACAAAGGTCTTAAACGTTGAACCGTATCAACGTTTTTTTATGTCCTCTGTTTTCCAAAGAATTCCTCACTCTTTACAAAATCAGGTGCTTGTAATATACTTTCAATCTCATTTTTTGCAAATGCATTAACAAAATTTGCTTTCGATTTTTTGTAACTAATCAGTCGCAGCAAGATTAGTGCTTTTTCATAATTTCAGCACTTTTCAATTGCCCAGCCCTTTAGGGCTGGGGATATTGTATTTGGTGCTGAACTCCCCCGCCTTTTCCCCTGCAAAGCCGAAGGCTTTCCAGGTGAAAAGGCGGGGGTTATTTATCCATTATTTCAGACCCCCGGGTTAAAACCCGGGGCTATTGAAATCTCACAAAACCTACAGATTATCATTATTTAGAAAAAATATTATCTGACTGATTGCTTTCGATTTTTTATGCGCACTTTCATAAAATGTATGATCAAACATTTCTTCAAAAAAAAGAACCTCAACACGATCAAGAACAAAAAAAAATTAGCATTCTGAGCTCATCATGTTTCCCATGAACCATAATAATTATTGTTAAGGTTTTTATGAAAGGTCAAATGAAATATCTTCTTTTACGAAATCTGTAACATTTATTGTGGGCAAAAGATATTGATTAAATTTTGTGTTTTCAGTTTTAGCGTGAAGTACTCCACGGGCTGCCCCTACTGTAATTACAGCCAAATGGCTCATAAAACCTTTTGGAAAACTGATTTTCTTTAGTTCAATATTCTTATAATTTTCCCAGGCTTTAGGCTCAATATCAAATTCACATTTAATATGGATTAAAATAAAGGGCGAGTTTTTTGCCAAAAACTCAAAACGGGTAGAACAAGCAATAATTCTATTTTCTTCATTGATTCCAAAGTTAACACTGAATCCTAATTGAACATTTTCCTTTTCGCTTAAATCAATTTCGATTGTAGCAAATTGTTCGGTGCTAATTTTCCTTAAAATAAACCCAACTTCATTTTTTTTCATCAGATTGCTTTGCTTGTATGGTTACTCCATGTATCGTAGGCAGGAATCAATGGAATTATTTTTGCCTCAAATAAAGACTTGTTCATGGTAATTTCGAAATTACCCTTGTTTTGGGAAACCGGAACGTTAATCGTATGGCTTTTATTCACTTCATTAGCCTTTCCAACAATTTGCAATAATTCGATTTGCAAGGCATCTTCTAATTTGGAAATGGTCTCTAAAGTAAAATTCTCCCTGCCTTTAACCCATTTATTGATGGTTTGTGGTGAAACACCAATTTTCTCAGCCAATTGTTTTTGGTTCCAGCCATTTTCCCTGATTGTGCTTAAAATTCTTAAAGCAATTACTTGCGAACGTTTTATCCATTTCTTGTTCTTCATTCGAAACCTGGCATCTTCATGCCATTGGCTTGGTGTTTCCGAAACTACCTGTTGTAGTTTTTCGTTCAATTTATCTTTAATCATGGCTCATTATTTCTACGAATTCATAATCTTCTTCATTCAATAAACCTATTTGTTCAATGTATTCTTTTGTGGCTTGCAATTTTTTTAATTCAAGAACGAGATGTGCTTGTTTATTCATTGTTTCGGTAAGTTTAATTGCTCCACCTGAAACAACATAAAGATTGCTTGCTACTTGAATAGCATACAATCGTAACCAGGAAGGGTTATCCGGACCATACGATTTACTTTTGACATGTTGTATTGAGAAATCATTTTTACTTAATGGTTGAAAAACTAAATCTTGTAATGTATTGCCTGAATCAATCCGACCGGTTTCTGCAATTTCCATGATGTATTCTTCCATCTCTTCAGCCTCATCAAGGGTACGCAATACAGCTTCCTCAACTGAAATATTACCCCAAAAACCGCTTTGCAGATCATTTTTATTATCCTCAAAAAATTGTTCCAAGTACTCTACATCCTGCCAATTACTGAACAACAAGGCGAACTCATCAGCCATGCTGCCCTCAAATTGGACTGCTAAAAGACTGTTTTTTACGATTGCAAAAATAGCAACAATTTTCATGAAATCAACTTATAGGTTTATTTTTAACATAATTAACAAAACATCTGCTGCAACAATCCTTTTTTCCAAAGCTCCATTTTCTCGATCTGCTTGCTGCAATGGTTTATTTTATCATCGATAGCTGAAAGGAAAGTGGCGATTTTGGTTTGTTCAATAATAGATGGAATTGGCACAGTAAAATCAGTCAAAACCTCTTTTGTAATTGTTTTTATTGTACCACCTGGAGCTTTTGTTTTTTCAATCTCAAATAATAGGAACACAACAAACTTGAAGTAATCGACATCAATGGGCAACTTATATGTTTGAAAAATTAATAGCGTTCTATCAACATAAGCATCATATTGAGTTTTTGCAATTCTTCCAATAGAACCTTGTATGGTAATTACCAAAGTTCCTTTTTTAACAAAGACACTTTGCTTTGCCCCCATCTCGCTTATTTTATTTTTTGTTGTTGGTTTTAAAAGCATATTCTCATCAACATCATAAACTTGAATAAATGGCATTCCAAATTCATCATCATACCATTCTGGCAAACCATAAGGCTGCGGAAAACTGCCTCTTCTAAATTTCGCAACCTCCCCCAACTTCTTTTCCTCCCACTCAGGGAACTCACTGCCGTCATCCTGTCTAAAGCGGATTTGCTGCGAAAAGATTTGTTGCATCACCCCTTTTTTGTATTGCTCCAAAAGGCTAAGCTTCTTTTTGAGTTGGCTGAGTTTGGAATCTACTGCCTTTAGAAAAGCGGCTATTTTTTGTTGTTCGGGGAGGGTGGGGAGTGATAATTTGAAACCACGAATACTTTGAAAATTTAACCCTTCTCGTCCACTTCCCGTTTGTCCTTCAACCATTAATTTTTGCCCTTTAGAAGAACTAATCAATGGTTGGATGAACCTTGGGGAATTATGCTGGTCCAACCTAATAATACATACATGTTGGTTGACATTTCCAGTAATAAAATCATCAGGTACAACGCAACTTCGACCTAATGAAGCTCCAGTAATATTTAATAAAATGTCATCCGCTTTTACCACACTCCCGGACATCTTATTATGAGTGTTTTCTGAAATACAAACAATGTCATTTAAATTCAATCGATTTTCATTAACATTCTGGCTTCTGATAAAAATTACGCCGTTGCTTACATATGCTTTTTGTCCACCTAATGGCGTACTACCACTACCAACTTTTAATGATATTGCCCCCAATTTTTTCATTTCCCATTCCCCCTCAAATCCAGGAAATCGCAAGGTGGGTGTATTATTTATTTTTTTCATGATGGTTGATTATTTTTATTGTGCGAATTGGCAATGCATTTCGCAGATATTCCATGCGGAGTCGCGTAGAGACGCGATGCATCGCGTCTGTACAATATGCCCATGCCATGGCGCATATTTTTCCCATCGCAATTTTCCATTTTTTCCCATCCCCCATCAAAATCAGGAAATCGCAAGGTGGGTGTATTATTTATTTTTTTCATGATGGTTGATTATTTTTATTGTGCGAATTGGCAATGCATTTCGCAGATATTCCATGCAGAGTCGCGTAGACGCGATGCATCGCGTCTGTACAATATGCCCATGCCATTGCGCATATTTTTCCCATCGCAATTTTCCATTTTTTCCCATCGCGATTTCGCAATTTTTCCCATCGCGATTTCCCATATTTTTCCCATTGAAATTGTGAAATATTTGATTGAAATTCATGAAATATCAGGCTTTATAAAATTTGTCATTATCCCATTTTGCCGGATTATCGATAATATAGTTTTGGATATTTTCAAATGCCTGCGTATCCCGAATAATATGATCATGATAACGCTCCTGCCATTCAAAATACGAAAGTCCCGATTTTCGGGCAAAAGTTGTTACCGATGATTTGAAGCCACGCATAATCGAAGCAAGGTTTTTTGACTGTGGGCCAAATTCGCTTTTTTTATAGCTTTGATTGTATTCATTTTCTCCAATAATAATTATGGCATGAAAATGATTGGGCATCACCACAAATACTCCTAATTCCAGATTCATATCAGGACGAATTTCAGGTGTTTTTATCCACTCTTCATTAACACATTTTCCAAGATCATTTAAAAGCATTTGCTTATTCCTGATTTCCCCAAAATAACAAATATGCTTCAGTGTATTTACCGTAACAAAATAAGTTGCTTGGCTACCGTAATCCCAATTCTTTAGCCTGGCAGAAGGAATTCTGTATTTACCATGAAATTTATCAGTCATCATTAAAAAGGGGTTGAGATATTCAGTTCATTACAATAACCAGCAATCAAACTATCCGTTTCAGCCAACTGCTTTTCCATATCTTTTAATTCATCTGCAATGGCTTGCAGGTCAATTGCATCTTCCTGCTCAAAAGTATCCACATAGCGCGGGATATTCAGGTTGTAGTCGTTTTCGGTAATTTCATTCAGGGTAGCCAGCTTGCTGTATTTATCTTCTTCAGTTCGGTTACGATAGGCAGAAACAATTTTATCAATGTCTTCTTCACGCAGCATATTTTGGGTTTTCACCTTTTCGTAATGCTGGCTGGCATCGATAAAAAGTACATCATCAGGATTTTCCCTGCATTTTTTAAATACCAGAATACAGGTGGGAATGCTTGTGCCATAAAAAATATTGGCAGGCAGCCCAATCACGGCATCTAAGTAATTCTTTTCTTCGATCAGGAATTTACGGATGTGCAGTTCTGCTCCACCCCTGAACAACACACCATGAGGCAGCACAATAGCCATTGCTCCATTGTCGGCAAGGTGAAAAATCATGTGCTGCACAAAGGCAAAATCAGCCTTGCTGGAAGGGGCTAACTTCCCATACTGGCTAAACCTGTCGTCGGTCATAAACAGCGGGCTTGCACTCCAGTTGGCTGAAAAAGGAGGATTGGCAACCACAGCTTCAAACTTCATGTGCATGTGCTGGGGATGCTCCAAAGTATCTTCCTGCCTGATGTCGAATTTCTGATAATGCACATCGTGCAAAATCATATTCATGCGTGCCAGGTTGTAGGTGGTTCTGTTGAGTTCCTGCCCATAAATGTTGTTGATGTCGTCCACCTCTTTGTTTATGCGCAGCAACAACGATCCTGAGCCACAGGTGGGGTCGTAGGCTGATTTTAGCTTTGTTTTACCGGTGGCTACAATCTTTGCAAGTATCTTGCTCACACCTTGTGGCGTGTAAAATTCGCCTGCTTTTTTGCCTGCACCACTGGCAAATTGCCCGATCAGATATTCGTAGGCATCACCCAAAATATCTGTTTCATTGTTTTCGAGCTGAAAGTCGATTTTATCGAGGTGCGACAATACTTTTACAATCAGCTCATTTTTTGCAGATTCAGTCCTGCCCAACTTGGTGCTTGCCAGGTCGAGGTCTTCAAAGAGGTTGTCGAAATCATCCTCACTGGCAGTGCCCATTGTGCTTTGCTCGATGTTGGTAAGGATTTTCTGTAAATCTTCAAGAATGAAATTAGTTCCGGCATCATGTCCGTTGTTACCACGATGGGCAATCTGGCTAAACAATTCTGAGGGTTTTAAAAAGTAGCCAAGCTTTTCGAGGGCTTCTTCTTTAATGGCTTCAAGGTACTCTTTGCCCAGCGCACTGTTTTCGTCTATGTTGATGTACTTCATGCCATCCTCTTTCAGGATATTATTGGCATAGAGCAACATTTTTTCAGAAAGGTATTTGTAAAAAATAAAGCCCAGGATGTAATCCCTGAACTCATCAGCATCCATTTTTCCACGCAGGGTATTGGCAATATTCCAAAGCTGCTGTTCGAGTAGTTTCTTTTGATCTTCCGACATTTGGTTTTTGTGTTTTTGTGATTTGAAGGCAAAGTTAAAATTAATGCCTGACTGGTTCAGGATATGAATAAAAAAAGGGCTGGCAATCTTTTGGGGTTTCGGGACTGGCTTAACTCATCATCAGGAAATTAGTTCTCAGGCATCTCAATTATTATGATGATAATTGGCTGTGTCGATACTGCGGTTTGGTCACTCTGCCAATGGAAATTATGTTCTTCAGACCTTTTTTGCAAAAAACAACACATGTATTTCATTTCATTATCAATAGAGATTAAAACATTGGTTTTCCCTTAACTTTTAAGGCACACGATATTTTTGTTGTTAACCCGAATCAGGTTTTCAAAAAGGAATTTTTCAACCTGCCAAATAGTAAAAATCGATAAGGATTAAAAAACAGGAAAGATTTAGGAAGATTTCATTAAATTTGTGAGCTGAAATTTCATTAACAAAAATATAATTTGAACAATATGAAAGATTTTACCTCCATCGACAACATCCTGGATTTCGCCATCGACAATGAGCAAAACGCTGTAGATTTTTATACCAAACTTGCAGCTAATTCACGCAATGAAGAAATGGAAGCGGTATTTACACAATTTGCCAAAGAAGAAATGGGTCATAAAGCAAGACTCCTGAAAATTAAAACTGAGGGAACTTTCAATGTAAAAACCGAACAAGTTCTCGACCTCAAAATGAGCGACTATCTGACAGATGTTGAGCCCAGACCCGACATGACCTACGAAGAAGCGCTGATTATTGCCATGAAGCGCGAGAAAAACGCCTTTAAGCTTTATACTAAACTCTCCGAAAAAGCACCGAACGCTGACCTGAAAAAAATTTTCCAATCCCTGGCAATCGAAGAATCGAAGCATAAACTGCGCTTTGAAATTGAATATGATGATGTAGTGATGCGCGAAAATTAAACCAGCACAACTGAATTTTTAAATACAATGCCACAAATCCCGGTTAAATCCGGGGTTTTTTATTTTCCGACTGTTTGAACTTAATGGCTTAAAAACGCTTAACTACATAATAATTAATTTTGCCAACGTTTAATCACAACAAATTTAATCTTTAGAATAATTTATGGAATTTGCAAATCCTTTGTTTTTGTTTGGTCTCGCTGCCATTGCTATTCCAATTGTCATACATCTGTTCAACTTCAGGAAGTTCAAAAAAGTTTATTTCACCAATGTGAAATTTATAGAAGAGCTGAAACAGCAAACCCGCCAGCAATCGCAACTAAGGCATTTGTTGATATTGCTGATGCGTATTTTAGCTGTATCAGCGCTTGTTTTGGCTTTTTCACAGCCATTTATTCCTGTTAAAGAAAATACTTCCGATCGAAGCTCCGTCAATGCCATCAGTATTTATGTGGATAATTCCTTTAGTATGGAGGCTCAGTCCAACGAAGGGCGTTTGCTCGACCAGGCACTCAACAAGGCAAGGGAAATTGCTTTTGCCTTCAACAATTCAGATGAGTTTCAACTGCTCACCAACGATTTTGAAGGCCGTCACCAAAGATTTGTAAACCGTGAAGATTTTCTGGAGTTGCTCAATGACGTGGAATTATCATCTCTTTCCAGAAAATTATCAGAAGTTTATAAACGACAGGCTGATTTTCTGCATGAAGCAAAGGGCAACAGAACAGCATGTATGGTTTCCGATTTCCAAAAAAACACTTCCGACTTTGGTCAGATTTTGCAGGACAGTACCATCAAAGTATATGTGATCCCTGCCACTGGCGAAAAAACAGGAAATCTATATATCGATAGCGTTTGGTTTGAAGAACCCGTTTACAGGGTCGATCAATTAGCAACGCTGCACCTCAACATCGTGAATGATTCGGAGGAGGATTTCGAAAAAATCCCGGTAAAACTCAGCATTAATAAAGAGCAAAGAGCCATAGCAAGTTTTGATATTCAGGCAGGCGCTGAGGCCGAAATTTTACTTCCCTATTCAAACAATGCGCAAGGCTTGCAATATGGCGAATTATCCATTATTGATTATCCTGTGACTTATGATGACAATTTTTATTTTACCTATGAGGTATTAAACGAAATTCCTGTTCTCGCCATCAATTCAGGTGATGAAAACGTTTACTTTAACTCGCTTTTCAAAAACGATTCGTTGATCGATTTTCAGAATGCAGATGTAAACAGGCTGGATTATACCACCTTCAACCAACACAACCTCATTTTACTCAACGGGCTCAATTTTATTTCATCGGGGCTATCCCAGGAGTTGAAACGCTTCGCACAGGGTGGTGGAAATATTGTGGTTTTTCCGGGTGAAGTGGCAGATGCATCAAGCTGGCGTGAATTTTTTCTGAACATGGAAACGCCTTTTAGTTATGTAAAAGATACATTCCAAACCCGCATCAGCAGCATGAACCTGCAAAGCACTTTGTATGATGATGTGTTTGAGTCATTGCCTGAAAACCTTGATTTGCCTGTGGTTTTTAAACATTATACCATCAACAGGCAGGTAAAATCGATGACCGAAGTATTGCTTGAAATGCAGAATGGAGATATCTTTCTCGCAAGCGTACCGGCAGGCAAGGGGAAATTATATATTTTCCCGGTGCCACTCAACCCCGAATGGAGTAATTTCCCGAAACATGCCATTTTTGTACCTACACTTTATAAAATTGCACTGCTGAGCAAACCCTTTACAAAACTCTATTATACAACAGGAAAGGAGGATGCCGTACTGGTTAAAAGTGAAAATACCACAGGTGAAAATGTGATAAAAATCAAGAGCATTGCAAAAGAGTTTGAGATCATTCCCGAAGTAAGATCCGCCGGATCACTGATAAGTATTTTCACAGGCTCTCAAATAAAGGATGCGGGACTTTACAACGTGAACGCCAACGATGCTTTGATTACTGCTGTGGCTTTTAATTTCGACAGGGCTGAATCAAAACTCGAAAGCTATGCTAAAAATGAAATTGAAGGCCAAATAGCTGATGCAGGCCTCACCACATTTTCAGTACTCAGCGATGCTCAGAATAAATCACTTTCGGCAGTGATAGCCGAAATTAACAGCGGCAAAAAATTATGGAAATTATTTCTGACCCTGGCACTTGTTTTTTTACTGGGAGAAGTTGTTTTGCTGCGCTTTTGGAAATAATCCGGGATTTACTTTCATTTTTTTATAATCATAAAATAACTTTCATTTTCAATATTTTTCATGTAGTAATTTTTTAAATTTCAAAATATGAGAATATTAGCCAACCAATCCATCGGACTGATTATCGACATGCAGGAGCGCTTGTATCCGCTGATTGACAATCACAATAAACTCACAAAAAATACTTCCATCCTCATCGAAGGCTTAAAAGCACTGGGGATAAAAACCATGGTAACCGAACAATACACCAAAGGCTTAGGTTTCACCATAGCACCCTTAAAGGATTTGCTGCAAAATATCAGATTCATCGAAAAACAGGCCTTTAGCTGCTGCGATGAACCTGCTTTTTCTGAAGAACTTGCTTTGGCAGCGCCACAGTATGTAATCATTGCCGGTATCGAAACACATGTGTGTGTATTGCAAACAACCGTTGATCTGATCAACTGCGGTTACAGACCAGTAATTGTTGAAGATTGTGTAGGTTCACGGAACCCTAACGACAAAGCTATTGCCATTGAGCGGATGCGCAGCGAGGGAGCAATCATCACAACCTACGAATCGGTACTTTTTGAATTGTTGAGGTATTCAGGAACAGAGGTATTTAAAAAGATTTCGAAGCTGGTAAAATAAGGAATAAGCTTTTCAGGGAGTGGATGACAGAAGATAAAAATCAGGCCCTTTGCTTCTTAAATCGGAGCCATGACAGGACTTTGGCGGGGGAATGCCTTTGGCAAAACCCTGCCGGAGTTTAAAATCAATGCTTATTAAAAGTTTTATGCGATTTCATTTATTCTGAATTAAATGAAAGCTGAACACATCCTCCTCCCCGTTTTCGCAAGCCAGATGCATGGCCTCCTGCTTTTGCATGATGTCGCCTCCCCATTGATTGTGGTTGTAAATGTTGGGATTTCGGAACCAGTTTTCCACATTCATGCGGATTTCAAAATCCAGCACCTCGCCATCACTCACCTTAAATGAGGAAGATACCAATTCCACTTCAAAATAATTTTGTACAAATCCGGTGATGGAATCCGGATTAATAACTCCACCTGAATAAATTTGCCCGATACCGAGATGAAAGTCACAGGGTTTAACGATACCGCCATCGGCAAGCCATTTTCCATTGAGTTTCATGTAATGATAGCCACCACCGAGGTACTCCGGCCAAAACATGTCGCGCTCAGGCGGATTGACAAACATCAATGAATTGTTTTTTTCTTCGGAAATGCCAAAAGTGAAACTGACCTTTTCAACGGTTCCTGTTTCAATTTCATCAAAAACATTCCAGGTATGTGTTTCGGGCAGGTCGGTGTCCACATAGTGAATGTCCTTCCATGCGTCCAAAAGCTGTACATGGCCATCCTCATAATGCAATTTTACATCAGAAACAAAATACTGTATTTCGTTGACGAGGTAATGGTTTCCGGCAGCGTTCACGTAGTTCATGGTGTCGAATAACAGAGGAGAGCCTTCGTTGTATTGTGTAAAATGGAAGTTGATTTTTGCAGGAGAGGGTTCAGGGGGATTGTTATTTTCATTGCAGGAAAAAGCTACAAGCATGATGAAAAAAAGAAAACCCGGGCGAATTGCCTGGCTTATTCTTAAGTGTTTAAGTTTGTTCATTTTTAGTAATGAAATTTGTTGAAATAAATGAATACGGTTTCATTTCAATTTTGTAAAACAAGCGGTACTCCCGATCAATTCGCCCCGACCAAAATCCTGATTACTCAAATTTCAATAGTACCTGTTCTGTCGAAAGTTTCGGATTAAATTGTCTGAGATTTCCAACAGTAACGAAATTTTGAAATTTATTCGGATACTATTGCAATTTTAAAATTGGTACTATTACAATTTCAGTGGAAACATTTTAAAAATAATTGACCATTAAAGCAGGCAATCTACATTGGATCTCATGTTAGCTTTAGACAGCTTACCGTTGACAGCACACTGGTGAATACTGACCGGCAACTGCGCACTGGTGTCAGCTGACTTTCTTTTTACCCGTTAAATTGGTAATAGAATCTTACATTTATTCCAATCCAAATCAATAAGGCACAAGCCCCGAAACGGTCAGATATTTCAGCGTGTCACCCACACTATTGCTTTGTTTGTAAACTTTCCCATCCACATAAATCATCAATTTCAAGGCTGAATTTATATCATTGTATTTCCCGGAGAGGTAAACAATTTCGCCCTGCTCCACCGCAAAAGAATAGTTCCACTTATCCTGCGCACTTTCCGGGGTTATGGTTTTGCTTTGAAGTGTGCCTGATTCATCGCGATAGTATATCGTGTACTCCGAACTGGCATCGGTGGCTACATATTTTACCATTTTGTCTTCACGCTTTTCGCAGGCAGTGAAAGCGATAAGTGAGATGATTATGATGATTATTGTATTTTTCATTTTCAATATGGTTTTAAAGATTAAAAATCACATTCAGATAAAAACTTCTTCCCGGCTCGTACAATACAGCTTGCGAGCCAATGATGCGGCGGTTGAGATGTTCGTAATAGGCTTCATCAAAAATATTGCTGATGCCACCGGCCATCGAAAGGATTTCGTTGAAACGGTAATTCACATTAAAACCGGCAGTAAAAAATCCAGGTGTAGCCTTTTCATCGTAAGCTTCCGAAATTCGGGATTGTTCAGCAACCCAGCGCAGGTGAAGCCTGGGCACAAATCTTCCAAATTTATAATCCAGCCTCAGATTGGCTTCGAAGGGTGGAATTTCGGGAAGGGGATCATTTTTCACTATTTCCTGCCCAACCGTTTGCCCATTTTCATAAAGGTATTTGGTGGCTTCAGGGTTGATGCCTGCGGTGTAGGCTGCCGATAAATTTACGCCCCAGTCGAACCTTGGGGGCGAAATCCACAAAAATTCAAAGCCATACATATTTGCCTTGTCGATGTTTTGAAACTGTTTAACCCCAAGCACTCCTGCTGATTGCGGCATTACTTGCGAAGGTGGCAGTTTGATGCCGGTAATGTAATTGGTTATGAAGGAATAAAATCCGTTCATCCGGAAACTCCCGGAGCGATCACAAACATATTTTAGGGTAAGGTCAGCCTGATGGTTATTTTCGGGTTTAAGCCCCGGATTTCCGAGGTAGTCGTAATTATCGTATCCAACCGGCAACAGGATGATATACCGTTCCACCATGTCGGGGTTTCTCACCCCCCTTCCCAAAGCAAAATCCACCGAGAGTTCGCTGGTAATTTTGTAGCTCAAACCTGCACTCGCACTCAAATTCGTAAAATCCGAGTCCACTGTATCATTTCTGTAAACCTCCATCCCCATCATATTTTTAAGGCTCAAAGGATCGGAGGTGGCCTTATTCATGTCGATGCGTCCGGCAATAATCCATTCCAGAAAGAGCCCTTGTTCAACTGTGTATTCAGCAAAAAAACCAAGGTTTTTGATGGAGGCATTGCTCCAAAGGTCTTCGGTTTTTACAGGAAGCCCAGGTTGCAGTATCAGGCTTTTTACGCGCTGTCCGTCTTTTCGGATGTCTTCATAATCAAGCCCGAGATGCAGGCCTGAATTTCGGGATTCAAATCCAAAATCCATGCGCCCTCCACTATTCCGGGCATTAATTGTAGAAATAGCCACAACAGTATCCGAAAAAGGTCGCCATTTATTGTCCATTTCGTGGTTTACATCCGACAGGTAAACTTTCGCATCCACCGTACGAAGCATTGTATTGTGGTTTTTGTAGTGATAAGCTAATGAATACAATTGTGTTTTATCACTCCTCTCGTCCATGGGAAGGGTAGGAAAATTAAAATCCCTGCCTTGTGAATTCTTGTAGGTTAGCCTCAACTCGTGGTTTTTCAGAGGTGCAATTCCCATTTCTGCTGAGAAATTATATTTTCGGAACGACGATTTCACTTCTTGTCCATTGCCGGAAGTATAGTTTCCGTAACGCTGATTATTCCCGCTAAGGGCAAAATAAATTGTCTTGTTTCCGCCAAAAACTGTAACATGTTCTTTGTTACCGTTCCAGTTGCTTTCCCAGCCCTTAATGGCACGGGCATGAACCTGAAATACGCTAAAAGGTTTTGCTTTTTCGGTAACCAGATTCAGCACAGCGCCAAAATTGGGACCATAGCGCAGGGCATAAGGGCCTTTCAGTATTTCGATGCGGCTTATGTCGTTGATGTCGATGTGTGAAGCAGCCGGATCCATGCGATTGGGGCAACCACCTTCAATTTTTTGACCGGTATTAGCCTGCACATTCAATTGTCCGAATTTTAATCCGCGGACTACCGGATCGAGGTTGCCTCCACCCTTACGGATGCTGTTAACGTTGGGTTCGCTCCTTAAAAAATCACCAATATCGCGGGCTGCAAGTTTTTCGATTTTCTCCTGTGTGATAAATTCTTTAACAAACGGGCCTTTTTGAAAAGCCTGTTCGGTAATTTCCACACCTTCCAAAAACTGAATGTCTGGTTGCAGTTCTATTTCTACGAATTTTTTTTCACCTTCGGTAAGGGTTATTTTCCCGGTGTAACTGTAACAACCAAGGTGATTCACGGTGATAGTGTAATCTCCGGATTCGAGATTTTCGAATTTGAATTGGCCTGATTTATCCGTTGATGTTTTCTGATTTCCGGGTTTAAGGAAAACCTCGGCAAGGTTAACGGCCCCACTTGTAGTAAAAGATTTTACGATACCTGAAACTGATGCTGAATTTTGTGCAAGTGCAATACTTGCAGATGCAAGTAAAATAAAGATTAACCATGCCGTTAATCCGGTTTTAAGAGTTAGTTTAATCATATTTCATTTTTTTTGGGATACAAAACTACAAACTTTAAATATGATATGGCTTAGAAAAGCTTCTAAATTTGAAAGAATGACAACAAGGAATATTTTTTTTCAGATAAAATTTATTCATTTGGGATATATTTGATAAGAATTTTAATTCAGAGGAAGAAAAAATAATTTTGGACATGAAAAGATTTTACACCATATTTTTTATCACAAATCTGCTTCTCAGCTTCTACTTTGTGGATACCTGGAATAATGCCAACACTACTTCCCGTGCGGCTCCGGTTGTTGCATTTTTTGAAACCGGGAATTTACAAATAGACAAGTACCATGAACTTACTCTGGATAAAGCCTTTATCAACGGGCACTATTACACCGACAAAGCCCCATTACCCACATTGATTACCATTCCATTTTATGCGATCATCAAAAATATGGGTTGGGTCAATGCCAGGGAAGACAAGCAACTTGGACCCGAAGTTTACATTCTTGGGACTTTTCTTTGTTCAGCAATACCATTCACAATTATTTTACTGTTGCTGTTTAAGGAGATTTACAGGAATCATCCAAAGTTTTCATCAATATTTTTGGCTATGATGCCATTGTATGGGTCGTTTATTTTTGTGTATTCCGGAACCTTTTATGCGCACATGATATCATCGATGTTTGTTTTGCTCGGTTACCTGATGCTTAGGAGAAAGGCATTTTTTTGGGCAGGTATTCTCACAGGATTAGCCTTTCTTAGCGAATACACTTTAGCATTGTTTTTCCCTGTTTGGGCTTTACAGATTTGGGTAGTTGAAAAAAATTTCTTCAAAGGTTTTCAATTCGGAATTGGGGTTCTGCCTTCGATTATTTTTATAGGGATTTACAATTACATATTTACCGGAACCCCTTTTGAGATGCTCTATAAATATCACACATTTGAGTTTCTTCATGAAAATTATGGTTTCGTATTGCCATCACTCAAATCAATTTGGGGTCTCACATTCAGCAATTACAAAGGCATGTTTTTTTATACTCCGGTTTTAATCCTTTCTCTTTTATACATTTTCAAGAGTAAATCCCTGAAACATTTTATAAGGCATTATTTGAGCTATATCAGCATTATCTTTTTCATTTTCATTGCTTCGTACGATGTGTGGTGGGGAGGATGGTGTTATGGCCCAAGATTACTCTTTCCGCTGATTGTTCTGCTGATTTTTGAAGGAATCATTCAATTATCTAAGACGGATTTTTCAAAACCAGCCTTTTGGGCTTTATGCATTTTTGGCTTACTTGGTGCATTTCTGGCAAAAATTACTGTTGTTTACTCCATACCATCAGAATCGCTTAACCCATTTCTCGACACTATAGTCCCGAATATTGCAATAAAAAATTTCAATCCAAACAATTTATTTACCATAATTTTTGGCATTAAACCGCTCCTCGCTGCATCCATCTGGTTATTTTTATTTGTCACGTCCCTCCTGCTTCTCAAGAAACATCTGAATACCTTTCAATTGAAGTAGTCCCTAAAGCCAGATAAACAGATCAGAGCATAGAATAATACAGAAACAGAAAACTTTTCCATCCACCAAAAAACGTTCATAATCAAGCGCATCGAAAAAGCAATACAAACCAGGCCGGGAGGATCGATTCAGGTCAGGTGATTTTGTTTCTTTTTCAGGTACTACAGCAATTGTAGTGAATGCTTTGGATTAACATAATTAAAAGTCAGCAGCCGGTAGCAAGTAAAATTTTAAAAACCAGATCAACCAACCAATAGGGAAAGGTTTACTATTTTTTGATTCAATGGTTTAGGATGTTTGAATTGAAAAATCTACTACCAGCTACGGACAGAGTGCCAGCTTGCTACTGCGAACAGATTGAAAGAGTTCTTTTTGTCGATTAAAATATAATCATCAAAAAAAGGTAACAGAACTAATTTCTTAAATGATTAAAGTCATGGTTGGATATGGACAAAAAAAAACCCCGAAACCAAATAAATGGTTCGAGGTTTAGAATAAGTTGGCAACGACCTACTTTTCCACCTTACGGCAGTATCATCAGCGCTGGTGGGCTTAACTTCTCTGTTCGGAATGGGAAGAGGTGAACACCACCGCTACAGTCACCAAAAGATTTTCAATATTTTAAAGACATACAAAGAAAGAAATACAATTATAATCAAAAAAGGATTGATTTTAAGTAGAAAGCTAACGGGCAATTAGTACTGCTCGGCTTTGCCATTACTGACTTTACACCTGCAGCCTATCAACGTCCTGGTCTAGAACGGCCCTTAAAGGAAACCTCATCTTGAGGTGAGTTTCGTGCTTAGATGCTTTCAGCACTTATCTCATCCAAACATAGCTACCCTGCGATGCGGCTGGCGCCACAACAGGTACACTAGAGGTTTGTCCAACCCGGTCCTCTCGTACTAAGGTCAGGTCCTCTCAAATATCTAACGCCCACAACAGATAGGGACCGAACTGTCTCACGACGTTCTGAACCCAGCTCGCGTGCCACTTTAATGGGCGAACAGCCCAACCCTTGGGACCTTCTCCAGCCCCAGGATGTGACGAGCCGACATCGAGGTGCC